>JAEVHO010000248.1 GCA_016802835.1 Micromonospora sp. ATA32
GTGAGATTCGAGTTCTAGACAAACCCGATTATCCCAGCTCGGAGGGCACTCTCGTCACATCTCCACGCCTTCCTTGCCACAATGGACCCGTCCCGTCCATGGATCGAGGCTTAGAAGGAGCGCCCAACCATGATCCTCGCGAAGGTTCGGGACCCTCGCTTCATCACGCTTCGTCGCGGTGGGACCCTCACTGATTCGGATCATCATCTCCTCGCTCTTTGGGCGGCGTCGTGCGCGGAGCACGTCCTTCACCTGTTCGAGTCGGTTCAGCCTGAGGACCCACGACCACGTGAAGCGATCGAGCACGCCCGCGCCTGGGTGCGTGGTGAGGTCAAGATGATGCAGGCTCGCGCGGCGGGCGGCCATGCAATGGGCGCGGCCAGAGACCTGCGTGGGGCAGCACGGCATGCCGCGTACGCTGCTGGCCAGGCGGGGGCCGTCGCACACGTCGCCGCGCACGAACTCGGTGCGGCCGCCTATGCGATCAAGGCCGCACGTGCTGCCGCGCCGGAAGGCGAGAGCGATGCCGCAGGGCGACTCGAGTGCCGATGGCAGCGTGACCAGCTCCCGGAGGCGATCGCGAGCTCGTGCTCGACGACCAGCGGTTGCGGAACGACATCTGCTGGTCGGTGTTTGACTGCTGAGCGGGCGTGGGGCTGCGAGCCCCAGCGCTCATCCGAATCTGCCGCCGACAGCGCGCTACGGAGCGTCGCGGCAGGCGGATTCAAGTCGGCGTCCGGTCGTGCCGATGAGCGGACCGCCCGGTCGGACTCACTCTTGGGGGCCGTCTCCCGTTCGAGCCAAGCGCTCGCGACTCAGATACCGAACCGGCTTGCCGAGCGACTCCGCGTAGGCAATCTCCCGTCGGGTTGACTCACCTACGTAGCCGCCCGGATCCACGATGTACACCTCGTCAGCCATGCGAATCTTTTGGAAGTGCACGCCGCCGAGCCGCCCCTTCAGGTCCGAGCTGTCGGCTGTCCAGTCGTAGTCCGGCAGATCGGGGAGGCTGAACATTCCGAGGCTGATCACGACGCAACCTTCCATCGTGAGCCGCTGGTTGACCTCCGCGAACTCAGCCTCAAACTTGGTCGAGCCGCAGAGCGTGATGACCTTCGCCTCACCCTCGGCCGACTGCGGCGCCTGCTGGTCCTCCATGAGGTTCATGATCGCTGAACGGCAGGACGAGTCTATCGCCGCCCCCTGGACGTCCGCTCATGCCGCTGACCGGGCGTCACGCCCAGTAAGGGTGGACGCGCCGGCTCAACGTCCGGTCGTGCCGATGACAGCGCACGTGATCAAAGGGCTGTGGTTCGCCGTCGTACGGGTACGGCAATCGCTGCCCCGACTGATGGCCGCGTCCGGTCAGAAGCCGGTTGTCGCCACGGTGCGAGTGGCTTACCGTGCGCGGCGTGCCGTCGACGCTGTGGGAATTCCAGGACTTGTTCTTCGAGCTGCGGGATGGGCCGGCTGCGGGTTGGGGTGGCGAGGTGTTACAGCCGTGGCTCGATAGGCGTCCCCACCTTGTCGAGGAGCTGCACGAGCTGGGTCGTCCGGACAGCCGCCGGGTGCGTGTACCGCGCGAGGGCAACCACTGCACGGCCCTGGAAGGGTTGTACGCATTGAGTCGCGTCGTCGACGTGCTGGTGTCGGCGTTTCAACCGGACAATCCCGATCCGCAGTTGCTGGACTGGACCAGCGGCGAGCCGTGGTGGCGGGGCCAGCATCCCGGGCACGTCGGCGTGGCCGGCGTTTCCCGCGGCGATCGGGGCGGCACCACTGGCCGAGTCGTCATTCCATCCGTTCTTTCACGAGATCGTCTCGGTGCAGGTCAGCGACGAGGCCGACGAACCGCCGAGCGTCACCGGCGAGTACTGGCCGGGAGCCATCGTCGGCAGCCTGCTGCTGGCCCGAGCAGGCGTGGCGATCCGGGCCGGCGCGCACCACCTCGACGCCGACGTGGCGGCACGCTCGGCGCTGTACTGGGCCTGGTGGCGGCGCAACCGCAGAGCAATCGATCTATCGCACGGATGGGGTCACAACTCCCAATGGGGTAACGACTTCCGCCGCGACTACGTCGCCGAGGGCCATCTGTACTACAACGTTGACGCCGATCCGTCCAGCCAGCCAGACAGCGATCTGAGCGACGCGGACCGGATCGACCTGCTCAGGTACCGGTGCAGCATCCGAGCCGATCTCGGCACCGACCGACGGCCATTCGACGACACGTTTGTGGAGCAGGCACCATAGATCCGCCCGAGGTACGCGCACATGCCGCCGATAACGCGCGGTCATGGCTGCTACCGAGATCGAGGTAGGGCGGACGGCGTGCGATCCAGTTCGTCAAGCAGTGCCTGTAACCGGCCTCGGCGTCGCAGGATGAGGCTGGAGATCTCGTCGAAGGTCGTCGCGCTGACGAGGCCACTCTCGAACCACATCGCGCGCACGGCCGTCGGCTCTGCACCAGGTACGTCGCGGCAGCCTCGACCAGCCCGATGAACTCGTCACGGCGGTCCGGGGAGGCGAGCTGAGCAGAACGTCGTGCCGCACGCAACGGCTCGCCGGGAGCGGTGAAGATCGCGGCAAGATCGCCGTCGGCCTGACCGGCACCGATGCCCGCAAGAAGGTACTCCAACTCGGTCGCGGCTAACGTCAGCCTGCCGACGGCCAAGACCGCTCGTCGGTAAGTCGCCGCATCGGCCAACCGTAGCGGACTCGGTCCCACTTCGGAGCTTCATCACATGCCGCGGTCCGGAGACGCCGTGGTCGGTCGCCTCTCGCGATCTTGGCAAAATCCGCCATAGCGTCTGAGAAGATCATGACAATCCGCCAATGATGATTCGGCCCATCGGCAATCAGCGAATCTCGATACGACGAATCGCCGCGATCTCGTTGATCCAGTTGCTCAACTCGGTGATCTTGACGATGTCGCCGGTCTTCGGGGCTTGGATGATGAGTCCTTCGCCGAGGTACATGCCGACGTGGCGTGGGTTGGCCATCGTGCCTTGGCTGCCGGAGATGAGGATGAGGTCGCCGGGCAGCATGAGCGCCCGGTCGGCCACTGGCTTGCCGGCGTTGACCTGGTCGGTGGTGACGCGCGGGATGGAGATGCCGGCGGCCCGGTACGCCGACTGCATCAGGGATGAGCAGTCGCACTGCTTGTCGGGGTCGCCGGAGTGCGGGTCGGTGCAGGAGCCGCCGAAGTGGTAGGGCGTGCCGAGCTGGCCCACGGCCCAGAGGATTGCGGTGGTGACGGCCGGTGGGGTGTTGGCTGGTAGCGCGAATCCGGATGGCAGGGCGGCGAGGGCGTCGGTGGTGCAGTCGGCGAGGGTGTTGGTCAGCTGTTCCACCACACGCAGGGCGTCGTCTGTCCATGTGGCGTACGCGTCGGGGAAGGCCGAGACCTGGACTGCCTGGGCGGCTTGCGTGAGCGGCATCGTCTGCCAGCCGGGGACGGTCACGAGCTTGTCGAAAAACCTCCCGGCTTGGTAGGAGGGCTTCGACAGCTGCTCGGCGGTGCCCCAGCCCTGGCTCGGGCGCTGCTGGAACACGCCGACGGAGTCGTGGTCGTTGCGGTCGCCGAGGAAGGGCAGGTTGTGCAGGCCGGATTCCTGCATGGCGGTAGCGACGGCGACAACCCAGCCCCAGCGGGGTACGCCTTTGGAGACGCCGACGTCGATGATGGTCGCGGCGATGTCGAGCTGCCCGGTGTCCCAGTTGCCGATGTCGGGCGGCTGCCCGGAGGGGCGCACGGCGGGAGCGGCGGCGATGCCGCAGCCGCCGGAGCCGCCGCCCATGACGGACGACAGCAGCAGCATGGGCAGGCCGAAGCAGGCGACGATGACGATGGTGACGATGCCGATGACGGCTTTGGTCATGCTGTTTGCCTTTCGGTGGAAACAGAAAAGGCCCATGTCCGCGCGGGGTGCGCGGCCGGCTCTGGTGGAGTTGGAGACGGGTTACAGGAGGTGGATGAGAGGCAGCAGGCAGGTGTGGGTCTCGCGGAGGAGGTCGGCGATGAGTTCGCTGGCCTCGAACAGCGGATGGCCGGCATCGATTTCGGTGGCGTAGCGCCAGTCCCAGTGGCCTGGCTGCAGGCCGGGCACGTACCAGAGCGCGCCGTGGTGGTCGAGGAACAGGACGCCGTTGATCTGCCGGGCGAGCAGGGTCAGGAGTTGGCCGGCGCAGGTGGCCACCTCCCCGGCCGCTGCTGCCAGTCCAAGTAGTCGAACAGGTCGGTCGCAGTGGCATTCGGGGTCGTTGTAGATCGAGCGCGGTCGGCCGTGGTGGACCGGGCAGCGGCAATCGCAGGCACGCTCGTGGACGTTGCGGTAGGTGCGGTACATAGCTGTCTCCCTTGGTCGTGAAGCACGAAAGGGTCGTGGGCCGCCCACGTGGGCGGCCCACCTTGAGCGGTTGGCAGTCAGTCGATGAATGCGCCAAGCACGTTGGCGGCCTGGCGTAGCAGGTGCTCGATGATGAGGCTGGCGTCGTAGACGTCGGCGCGGGTGTCGATCTCGGTGGCGTTGTCCCAGTCCCAGGTGCCGTGGGCCATGGCCGCGACGTGCCAGAGATTTCCGCCCTGGTCGAGGAACAGTGCGCGACCCCGCTGGTTGGCCAGCAATGTGATGGGTTGGGTGGCGCAGGTGATGGTGCAGGCGCAGCCGTGCTCGTTGTAGGTGGTGCGCGGCAGGCAGTGGTGGACGATGCAGCGGCAGTCGCAGACCCTGCGCCACGGCGGCGTGTACGTCATGGGTTCCTCCGAGGGGTGGATGCGCGTACTCCTCGGTCGCCGCCGGCGTTGAACGGCTTCCGAGGCGCACGGGGTGGAAAGGGTGGCGTCAGGCCGTCATTGGGTCGGCGGCGGAGTAGTGGAGGTCCCGCGTGGTCCGAGGAGCACGTTGTCCTGGATCTGGCGGGTTTCCTCGACGGTGAGCAGGTAGGCCGGCAGCCGCGGCACGCGCTCGCGCCAGGCGCGGTAGAGGCGGTGGGTTCCGTCGATGAGCAGCGGGGCGGGCGGGTGCCCGTTGATGCTGAGCTGGCCCACGATCAGAGGCTTGGTGAGGTCAGTGGTCAAGACATAGGTCCGATCGAGGGCGGTGCTCGTCGGGCCGATGAGGCTGACCGTGCGCTGGTGCGGGTCGTCGAGGTGGCTGAGGCCGTACGCGGCGGCCCAGGTCGGTACGTCGAGGGAGTGGGTCTCGCGGGGTGTGGTGGCGATCAGGGCTTCGGCGGCGTCGATCGAGAACACCCACGGCCCGAAGTGGAACCACTGCGGTTGTCGAGGGCTGGTCACTGGTTGCCCTCCTTCGCGGTGACGCGGGTGTAAATCGCGATGCAGCGGAGGATCAGCTCGTGTGACGGCAGGGTAAGCAGCCGTTGCCGCTTGTCGTCGCGGAGGTGGTCCCAGATGAGGACGGTGACGCTGGCTGACCACAGGTCGATGAGAACCCCGTCGATCTTGGCGTGCTGGCGTTCGGCAACGATGCGCCGCAGCGTGTCGATCAGCGTGGGGTCTCCGGGAGGGTGGTTGGCGTCGTCGGGTCGGGCGGCTTCGGGGAGCAGGGTGTAGCAGTCTTCGCACGTGTACTCCAGGCGCGGCGGGTCCTCGGTCTCCCACCGCTGTACGTCGACGGCGGGCAGGCCGCACACCGACTGTCGAAGGTCGCGAGGGTGGCGGATGTGGCGGATCATCGGCGGGCCGTCCGGTCTGATCCGCGCCGTGGGGGTGCTCGGCTGTGCCATGGGTGTGTCCGTTCTATGCGGGGCCGGGGGCAGCGGTCCGCGGACCGCTGCCCGGCGGATCGAGGTGCGGTCAGACCTTCAGCAAGTCGAAGGCGGCCACCTTCAGCTCGCCGACGTTGCCGGTCAGCACCCGGTTGGCGCGGGTGATGGTGTCCTTGGCGGGCTGGTAGTGGTCGAGGTACTCGGTGATGACCTGGTACCCGGCCCACCGGCTGCGGCGATGGCCTTCTGGGTGTCGGCCTCGCGGATCAGATACTTGAGAGTGCCGAGGCGCTGCTTGGCGTTGTTCTTCGTCGTCTCGGACGCGTTGTCCTTGACCGGCCACACCCGGGCGACGACCTTCTCGAACTCGCGCATGGCCAACTCGGTCTGGAGCATCCGCTCGGCGGCCTTCTCGAAGGTCTCCATGTACTTCCACATCAGCCCCAGCGCTTCACGGGCCTGGCTGATCTGGGAGTTGACGTTGGAGGTGTGCCGGAACGTGTAGTGACCGACCGAGTGGGCGAAGGCGGCGCGTTGGGTGTTGGCGCACACGACCCGGATCGGGCTGGCGTCCACCCGCAGCGCGGCGGTGCCGTCGTGGGACGTCGTGCCGATCAGGTAGAGGTCCAGGCGGTCCACCCCGGCGATCTCCATCGCCGTGGGCAGCTTCATCGTCACGAACACGCTCTTGCCGCGGCGCAGGCTGCCGGCGGTCTCGAAGTGGGCGCCGCCCACCTGATCGACGAGGCGATCGAGCATCTCGGCGCACTGCTCGTTCTGGACCACGGTGTAGTCGGTGCCGACGATGCCCAGGTACTCCGTCTCGCCGGTGACCGGGTTACGGCGTACGGTCATCCGCTTGTCGTCGGCGGGGATCTGCACCTCGACCCCGTTGACGATGTCGATACCGACGGTGCGGATGGTGCGCACACCCCAGTCGCCGAGCCGGGCGGCGGCCATGATCTCCTCGGCCATCATCGTGTCCTGGGTGACGGTGCCCAGCTGGTGCCAGGCGGACAGGCGGGCGCTGGCGAAGGCGGTCGTTCCGTCCGCGAACGTCTCGAGTTCGTGCGGCACGGGTTTCTCCTCTCGATATGCCGCGGGGGGCCGAGCGCACGCTCGGCGCGATGGGTTGGGATGGTGCGGGTCAGGACTGTCCGGTGCTGCCCTCGTCGGCCGGGGTCCGGCCCGTGGGGTATGCGAACGCCATCGGTGCTTCGGCGACCTGGATGAGGTGGCCGGCAGCGGCGGCGTGCAGGCAGCAGTTGGTGACGGCGCTGGTGCCGACATGGCGTCCGTCGAGGGTGGCGTTGATGCCACGGGCGATCTCGTGTGGCTTGAACGGATGGCCTGGCCTCTCGGCGAGGTAGTCCAGAACCAGGTCAGACAGTGGCCGGACGTCGGGCATGAGGTTGCTTTCCTCGGGCGGCCCCGAGGCCGGGCGCTGGCCCGGCCCGGAGCGGAATCGGCATGTGCCGGGTCAGGACTGGTCGGGGTTGTCGCCCTGCCCGGCGTTGCCCCCCCTGGCCTCAGCGGCGACGGCCTGGTCGGGCTGCGCCGGGAAGGCGAAGGTCAACGGCGCGTCGGAGACCAGGACGATCCGGCCGGCGGCGGCGGCCTTGGTGCAGTTGTTGCGCACCGCCCCGGAACTGACCGCGCGGCCGAGCTGCCCGCTGATCGCGGTGGCGATGTCCTGCGGGCTCATCGCCCGGCCCGGGTTCGCGGCCAAGACGTTGAGGGTCAGCTTCTCCAGCTCGCCACGGCCGAACGGCTGGCTGCCGTCGGCGTTGACGGTCACGTCGCTGCGGCGGCCCACGGTCCCGGTGATGCCCGTCGCGCGCGGTGGCGTGCGCCGGGGCAGGCTGACGACGTGGGTCTCCCCATCCGGCCCGACGACGTGCAGCGTGCCGTCAGGCCGGATCAGGGGCAGCACCGCCGCCGTGGCGCTCGGTGCGGTAGCCAGGCCCCGGATGACCTGGTAGCACAGCGGGCAGCGGGGCGGCTCCGGGTTCGGGTCGACCTCGCTGGCCTTGGTCGGGCCCGGGATCCATCGCTCCGGCAGGCCGGGCAGCCGGCGGGCGGCGTCGGCCTGCTCCATCGCGGTCAGCAGCCGGGAGGCGGTCGGGTGACTGATGCCGCTCTCGGCGACGATCACGTCGAGGGTCGCGCCAGGCCCCGGATGACCTGGTAGCACAGCGGGCAGCGGGGCGGCTCCGGGTTCGGGTCGACCTCGCTGGCCTTGGTCGGGCCCGGGATCCATCGCTCC
>JAEVHO010000249.1 GCA_016802835.1 Micromonospora sp. ATA32
GACGTGCCGGCTGTCCGGACCGCGGTCGCGCCCAGGCCCTGGCCACGGCCGCCCGGGTGGCCGCCCTCGCCCCCGACGGTCGCGGCCGTGGTCAGCTCGCCGCTGTCCCGGTGTACGGCCACCGCGGAGGCCATCGCCGGGGTGCTCGGCGACCTGCCGGTACGCACCGCGGCCGACTGGATCGAGTGCGACTTCGGGGCCTGGGACGGGCTCACCTTCGCCGAGGTACGCCGGCGGTGGCAGGGCGAGCTGGACGCCTGGCTCGCCTCGACCCGGATCGCCCCGCCGGACGGGGAGTCGTTCACCGCCGTCGCCGTCCGGGTCCGCCGGGCGATGACCGCGCTGCTCCAGGGGTACCCGGGGGAGACCGTGGTGGTGGTCTCGCACGTCTCGCCGGTGAAGCTGGTGCTGCGCGACGCGCTGGCGGCCGGCGACGCCTTCCTGCACCGGCTCTATCTGGACGCGGCCGGCATCTCGGTGCTCGACATGTGGCCCGACGGCGGGGTGGCCGTCCGCTCGGTCAACGACACCGCCCACCTCGCCGGTCTCTGAGCCGGCGTCGCCGCCACCCGCTGAGCCGGCTGTCGCCGCAGCCGAGCCGGGTTCCCCGCCGCCACCCGCTGACCCGGCTGTCGCCGCCGCTCGGCGCAGCCGGGTGGCCGTTCGGCGCACCGGCGACGGACCGTTGAGCGTGACGGCAGTCACAGGGTCGTAGCCTCCGGCCGTCACATGGCGAGTTACGACTTCCCGGAGGTGTGTCAGATGGCTGCACCGGAACCGGAGGCGCCCACCACGGCGCCGTCCAGGGCGAAGGACCACAGCCCCTGGAACTGGTTGCTCTTCATCCCGATCGTGGTGCCGCTGATCCCGGCCTTGTTCAACGGAGACTCCCCCCGGCTCTTCGGGTTTCCGCGCTTCTACTGGCTGCAACTGGCCTGGATCCTGCTGGGCGTGTCCACCACCACCCTGGTCTACCAGATGACGAAGAAGCGGGGTGAGCGCTGATGTGGCGTGACCATCTCACCGAGATCATCGTTTTCTCGGTGCTCTTCCTGCTGGTCAGCGCGATGGGATTCGTGGCGGCCCGGTGGCGGGCGCCGAAGGACATGGCCCATCTCGACGAGTGGGGGCTGGGCGGGCGCAGCTTCGGCGGCTGGATCACCTGGTTCCTGATCGGCGGTGACCTCTACACCGCGTACACCTTCGTCGCGGTGCCGGCGCTGATGTTCGGGGCCGGCGCGGCGGGATTCTTCGCCGTGCCGTACACGATCGTCGTCTACCCGCTGGTCTTCCTGGTGCTGATCCGGCTCTGGTCGGTCTCGCACCGGCACGGCTTCGTCACGCCGGCGGACTTCGTGCGGACCCGGTTCGACTCGCCGGTGCTCGCGCTGCTGGTCGCGATCACCGGCATCGTCGCCACGATGCCGTACATCGCGCTGCAGCTGGTCGGCATCGAGGCGGTGCTCAAGACGATGGGCGTGACCGGGGAGAGCACGGTGGCCCGGCACCTGCCGATCATCATCGCGTTCGCGATCCTGGCCGCCTACACCTACCAGTCGGGGCTGCGCGCGCCGGCGCTGATCGCCTTCGTCAAGGACACGCTGATCTACATCGTCATCCTGGTGGCGGTCATCTACCTGCCCTACAAGCTGGGCGGCTGGGGCGACATCTTCAGCGCGGCGGACGCCAAGTTCAAGGCGTCGCCGAACCCGAACGACGGCATCCTGCTCAACGGCAACAACCAGCTCCAGTACGTCACGCTGGCGTTCGGCTCCGCGTTGGCGCTCTTCCTCTACCCACACAGCATCACCGGCGTGCTGGCCAGCCGGAACCGGAACGTGATCAAGCGCAACATGTCCGCGCTGCCGGCGTACAGCCTGCTGCTCGGGCTGATCGCGCTGCTCGGCTTCATGGCCATCGCGGCCGGCGTGAAGCCGCTGCCCGGCAACTCCGCCGGCTCGTCGGACAGCAACACCATCGTGCCGCTGCTCTTCGACCAGCAGTTCCCGGACTGGTTCGCCGGGGTCGCGTACGCGGCCATCGGAATCGGCGCGCTGGTGCCGGCGGCGATCATGTCGATCGCGGCGGCGAACCTGTTCACCCGCAACATCTACAAGGAGTACCTGAAGCGGGACGCCACCCCGGCGCAGGAGGCGAACGCCTCGAAGATCGCCTCGTTGGTGGTGAAGGTCGGCGCGGTCGCCTGCATCGTCTTCCTCGACCCGCAGTTCTCCATCGACCTCCAGCTCATCGGTGGCGTGATCATCCTGCAGACGCTGCCGGCGGTGGCGCTGGGCCTCTACACCCGCTGGTTCCACCGGGTCGCGCTGATCGCCGGCTGGGCGGTCGGCATGGGGCTGGGCATGTGGATGCTCTACCAGATCCCGAACGCCACGACGAAGCGGGCGCACTTCGGCGGCTCGGCCTTCCCGCTGGAGAAGTTCGGCTTCGACGGCTCGAAGGTCACCATCTACGTCGGGATCGTGGCGGTGCTGGCCAACCTGCTGGTCGCGGCGATCGTGACGCTGATCCTGCGGACGGCCAAGGTCGCCGAGGGGGTTGACGGCACCACGCCGGACGACTACTTCGCCGACGAGGGCGACCCGCGGGTGGTCCCTGGCGATCGCCGCGACGCCACGGCCGCCCCGGAGCCGGTCGCCTGAGGAGGGTGCCGGCGGCCCTGCCGACGGTGTTGTCCTGGTGAGCGTGATGCCTCTGAGTCATCCCGATGACTCAGAGGCATCACGCCTGTCGGGGTCGGTCGCGCCGGGTCAGCGACGCCGGGCGTGGGTGTCGAGGGCGTCGTTGAGGCGGCTGAGCATGGTCGCCAGGGTCTGCCGATCCGCCGCCGGCCAGTCCGCCAGGATGTCGCCGTAGAGCCGGGTGCGGGCGGCCCGGACGGCAGCCATCCGGGACAGGCCGGCGGCGGTGGGGGAGACCACCGTGCCCCGGCCGTCGTGCGGGTCGGGCTCCCGGACGATCAGGCCGTCCCGCTGCATCGCGGAGACCTGCCGGGTGACCGTGGAGCCGTCCAGGTTGAGCCGGGCGGCAAGCGCGGAGACGTTCTGCGGGCCGGCGCTCTCCAGGTGCCGCAGGATCACGTACGCGGCCCGGTCGAGCACCCGGTGCTCGGCGGTGCCGGTGCCCCGGCGGGTCGCCTCGCCCAGGCGCATCAGCAGGGCCACCTCGGTCTCGATCCGGCCGAGGGGCTCCTCGTGTGGGTCCGTACCCGTCCGGTGGTCGTCGCTCATAGCTGTATGATACAACAAAACTACCTGTACGATACAGCTATCTGGGAGGCGCGGACGTGGATCGGCGTACCGAACCCAACCGCAGTGCCATCTACGCCACCACGCTGGTGGCCTTTCTCGCCATCGCCGGCATCGCGGTCGTCGACCCGATCCTGCCGGCCATCGGCGAGGCGATCGGGGTGAGCGCCTGGCAGGTCGAGCTGCTCTTCACCGCGTACATCGCGGTGATGGCGCTCGGCATGATCCCGGCGACCCTGGCCAGCGGCCGGTTCGGGTTCAAGCCCGTCCTGATCACCGGCGTCTCGGTGGTCGGCGTCGCGGCGATCCTGGCGTCGTTCAGCAACAACATCGTGCAGCTCTCCGTGCTGCGCGGCGTCTGGGGCCTGGGCAACGCGATGTTCTTCGCCACCGCGATGGTGGTGCTGGTCAACCTCGCCATCGACCGGGAATGGGTGGTCGGGCTCTTCGAGACGGCGCTCGGCCTCGGATTCGCCGTCGGCCCACTGATCGGCGGCCTGCTCGGCCAGGTGAGCTGGCGCCTGCCGTTCTTCGTCTGCGGCGTGTTCATGGTGCTCGCGCTCGCCGTCGCGTCCCGCAGGCTGCGCGAACCCGGCACCAAGCTGCCGCCGGTCAAGGTCGGTTCGATCTTCGCCACCTACCGCCGGCCGGCGTTCATCACGCTCTGCGTGGTCACCGCCACGTACAACTTCGTCTTCTTCGTGGTGCTCGGCTACACGCCGCTGTTCCTGCGCCTGGATATCGTCCCGCTGGGGCTGGCGTTCACCGGCTGGGGCCTCGGCCTGGCCGCCGGCATCCTGCTGATCGGGCACCGGCTCGCCCACCGGATCGGCGCCGTGCAGACCGTCGGGGTGGCGATCGCCGGGCTGCTGGTCTGCATGGTGCTCTTCGCGACGTCGAGCGGCACGGCGGAGTCGCTGGTCGTGCTGGTGGTCGCCGGCCTGTTCATGGGCCTGGCCAACGCCAACCTGACCGACCTGGCGCTCGGCCTGGGCTCCAAAGACCGTCGGGTGGCCACCGGCGCGTTCAACCTGGTCCGCTGGGGTGCCGCCGCGCCGGCGCCGATCATCTCCGGCAAGCTCGCCGAGCACTCGCTGGCGCTGCCGTTCTGGGTCGGCTTCGGGGTGCTCGCCGTCGGCGTGCTGGTCTACCTGGCCTTCGCGCACCTGATGGCCGCCGGGTACGGCGAGCGGGTGCTCTGGTCGCGCTGGAACCGGGCCGCCCGGGACGCCGAGCACGCCCCGGAGGAGCCGGTCGGCGAGGCGTACTGAACCACCGTCCCCCGCGCGAACCGCCCCGTCGCACCCCGTGCGGCGGGGCGTTCGGCGTCCGAGGTGACCCGGTGGGGTCAGCGCAGCGCGCGGTAGAGCAGGTAGAGGCCGATCACCGAACCGAACGCCACGATCAGGGCCTTGAGCACCACCGGCGGCAGCCGGCGGGCCAGCCGCGCGCCGGCGTACCCGCCGACCAGCGTCGCTGGCGCGACCACCGCGACGGCAGCCCAGTTGACCGGGCCGAAGAGCGAGAAGATGGCCACAGTGGTCAGTCCCACCACGGCGGAGAGCAGGTTCTTGATGGCGCTCACCCGGGCCAGCGTGGTGTCCAGCACCAGGGCCAGGCCCGCCACCAGCATCACGCCGAGCGCCGCGCCGAAATAGCCGCCGTACACCGCGCCGAGGCCGACCATGGCCTGCACGGTGACGGTACGACGGCGCGGGCTCAGGTCGCGGGGGTGGCCGACCAACCGGCGCAGCGGGTCCTGGAAGGCGAGCACCGCCGTGGCGCCGAGCACCAGGAACGGCACCACCAGCTCGAACGCGCGGGCCGGGGTGCCGAGCAGCAGCAGGCAGCCGGCGACCGTGCCCACGATGGTGGTCGGCACCAGCGCCACCAGTCGCCGCGGCGCCGGCAGGTCGCTCCGGCTGCCCGCCACACTGGCCAGGTAGCCGGGGCAGACGGAGACCGAGTTGCTGACGTTCGCCGGCACCGGGGGCAGGCCGATCGCGATCATCGCCGGGAAGGTGATCAGGGAACCGCCCCCGGCCACCGCGTTGACCGTGCCCGCGGCGAGACCGGCGGCGAGCAGGAGCGCGGCGTCGGAGAGGTCCATGGTGCCCAGAGGCTAGTACGCTTCGCTCTCTTCCGCTCCGGCTGGTCCATTGGCACATCGCGGCCCGGTCGGCGTACGCACGCCGATTCGTCGACGGTGGCGGCGGACGGTGGGCTGCGGCTTGCGTGGCAGCCGGCGCCGACCGGTGAATACATCCTCCTCGACGAGCGGCGGATCCGGGGCTGGTGGCGGGTCGAATGCGAGGGGAAGGTCCGTCAGCAGAGCCCGGTGGGCTTCGGGGTGGCGGAGATCAGTGGGCGCGGTGGCGCAAAGCCGCCGCCGGCTGGCGCCACCGGGGGTGGCCCCCTGACCGTCGGCGACGAGGTCCGGATGGCGGAGGAGGCGGGACGGAGTTCATCCCGGTCGCTGCTGCAGGCCGCCGGCCTGCCGGCGGAACCTCCGCCGGTGCTTCGGTGGAGTGGCCGCATACCGGGTGGGGACGGAACGGGTGCCGCGCTCGTCGCCCCGGCCGCGGGCGCCGGTCCCCTGGTGTTGCACGTCGGGGCCAGCTCGGACGCGTTGGTGGCACTGGCGCGCCCGGACGACGCCACGCCCGACGACACGGAGACCCTGACGGCCAGCCGGGCCGACTGGGCCCTGGCCAGCTCCGCCGTCAGCACCTCGGCCGAGCTGATGGCAGTACGCGTTCCGGCCCGCTCCGGCGGCCATGCCGTCCTCACCGACCAGCTGCTGGTCGTCCCGCCGGCCGACGCGGTGCAGGTGGTGGCGGTTTTTCCCGACCAGCCGGGCAGCCAGCGGGCGTCCTCGACGGTCATTGACGGGGCCGCGGTGCTGCAGCTCCCGGTCGGCCTCCAGGTCACCGTGCAGGCGCTGGACCGACGGCCGGGTCCTGGTGTCAGCCCCGCTGCGTGAGCCGGCCCGGGGGGAACGGCTCTTCGACGAGCCGATGCTCTCCGACTGGTAGGGGCCCCCGCTCGGGCAGCCGCGGCTACTGCGGCAGGGGCAGCAGTGGCCGCGGCGGCCGCGGCGGCCCGAGCGGGCCCCTGACGCCGAGACCGGAGAAGGGCCGGTCCTGACGTGCCGACTCGTTGACAGGCCGCGTCGGTATACCGCCCGTATACTGCCGGCATGGACACGACCATCAAGGTTGACGCCGAGGTTCGCGACAGGCTCGCCGTGCTCGCTCAGGAGCGCGGCGTGACGATGCGGGACCTGGTGGCGGATTTCGCCCGGACCATGCTCACCCACGACGAGTTGCGGGACCGTGCCGCCCGGGCCGAGGCGTACCTGCGCTCCCATGTCGCTCCGGGGCTGACGGAGGATGACCTGAACGACGCCGAGGAGTTCTGGACGGCGATCGAGGCGGGTGACGTTCCGGAGGCGCTCCCCAAGCCGCACCGGCGGGCCGCGTGAGCCTGCCAGGAGTTGTTTTCGATCACACCTCGCTGCTGGCCCTTGGTGCTGGAGATCAGATGCTCTCCGCGATCGTCGCGAGGGCTCATCTGGGTCAGGGCCGGCATGTGTTCGTACCGGCGCTCTGTCTGGCCGCCGCAGCCTCCGCACGCCCCGCCCTGGGTGAGCATGTCGGTGCCCTGCCGGCGATGGAGGTCATCGAGCTGGGTTATGCCGCTGCTCTCGCCGCCGGACAGTTGATGAGGCAGGGCGTCGACTGGCAGTTGGCCCATGCTGCGGTCCTCGGGCGTCCCGATCCGGAGTGGCCGGCGCGGCCCGTGCTGACGCAGTCCCCGAAGGCGTACGCGGGGCTCGGCGTCGTGACCATCCGCGTCTCCTAGGCGATGGCCGGGGTGGCAATAGACGCGGAGGCTGCGTCGTTAGGATAGGTGCGCGACGGACGAGTCGACCGGGCGGTCGCGTCGGCGGGCTCCGGCCCGCCGCCGAGGAACGTCCGGACTCCACAGGGCAGGGTGGTTGCTAACGGCAACCCGGGGTGACCCGCGGGACAGTGCCACAGAAAACAGACCGCCGACCCCATCGGGGACGGTAAGGGTGAAACGGTGGGGTAAGAGCCCACCAGCACCCCGGGTGACCGGGGTGGCTCGGTAAACCCCACCCGGAGCAAGGCCAAGAAAGGGCCGCCACCGCAAGATGGCGACCCGCGCAGACGCTTGAGGGCTGCCCGCCCGATGTCTGCGGGTAGGCCGCATGAGCCTGTCGGCGACGGCAGGCCGAGATGGATGGCCGCCGCCGGCGCGGACCTTCGGGTACGCGCCGCGCACAGAATCCGGCGTACAGGTCGACTCGTCCGTCGCCCAGCAGGTCAGCCGCGGTTACATCGCGGTTGACCTGCTGTTTCTTTGGGTGTTGTTGGTCGCCGCTGGTCATCTTTGGTCGGCACTTGACGGCCCGGCGACGGCCCAGACGGCCCAGGTCGACCCGCCCTCTGGGGAGCGGGCCGCCGCCCGGCCCGCCACGTCAAGCGGACCTTGACGCACGTTCGACGCTGGCGGGTCGGGCGGTGGTCTGCTCGGCTCGCCCGGGTCGATGGCAGGCGGGATGGACTACCCCAACCACCCCCCAGACCGTGACCCGCCGACGCCAGCCCCGGCCATCCTGGAGCCGGAGCGCCCCCCGCCGGAGGCGCACTAGCCGCAACCCC
>JAEVHO010000250.1 GCA_016802835.1 Micromonospora sp. ATA32
CGGCGCAGCCACATCTCCGGGCGCAGCGTGATCCGGTGGGCCAGCGCCGGAACGGCGACCTCCTTGACGTCCTCCGGCACCACGTAGTCGCGGCCGGCGCCGACGACGAAGGACGGGTCCACCCGGCGCAGCCACATCTCCGGGCGCAGCGTGATCCGGTGGGCCAGCGCCGGAACGGCGACCTCCTTGACGTCCTCCGGCACCACGTAGTCGCGGCCGGCGAAGACCGCCCGGACCCGGGCCAGCAGCAGCAGCGCCAGCGAGCCGCGCGGCGAGGCGCCGACCAGCACCGACGGGTGCTCGCGGGTGGCGCCGGTCAGCGCGACGATGTACCGGCCGATCGAGTCCTCGACCACCACGTCCTCCAGCGCGGCCTGCATGGACCGCACTGTGGACGCGTCGACGACCGGCTTGATGTCGGCCTCCTCCCGGCGGCGGGCCATCCGTCGGCGCAGCACCTCCCACTCCTCCTCCGGCTGGGGGTAGCCGAACGACACCCGGAGCAGGAAGCGGTCCAGCTGCGCCTCCGGCAGCGGGTACGTCCCCTCGTACTCGATCGGGTTGGCGGTGGCCAGCACGTGGAACGGCTCGTCCAGCCGGTAGGTGACGCCCTCGACCGAGACCTGCTTCTCCTGCATCGCCTCCAGCAGCGCCGACTGGGTCTTCGGCGGCGTCCGGTTGATCTCGTCGGCGAGCAGCAGGTTGGTGAAGACCGGGCCGGCCGGAAGGAGAAGTCGCCGGTGCGCTGGTCGTACAGGAAGGAGCCGGTGACGTCGGCGGGAAGCAGGTCCGGGGTGAACTGCAGGCGGCGGAAGTCCAGCCCGAGGGCCTGCGCGAAGGAGCGCGCGGTCAGCGTCTTGCCCAGCCCGGGCAGGTCCTCCAGCAGGACGTGTCCGCCGGCGAGGATGCCGGCGAGGACCAGCTCCAGGGCGTCCCGCTTGCCGACCACGACCGAGCCGACCGCGTCCAGCACCGCCCGGGCCAGGTGACCGACCTCGGCGGCGGCCATCGTCCGGTCCACGTCGTTCATAGCTTCTCCAGTTCGGCGACGATCGCCGCGAGATCGCGCGGCGACGGGGGGCGGCGGGAGGGGGTGCTGAGGAACCTCCACAGCGGCTCTCCCAGCAGGGTGCGGGCGCGGCCCGGGTCGGACTCGCGGGTCAGGCCGTGCCGTTGGCGCAGCCGCTCGTCGGCCAGCTCGCCGATCCGGGGCAGGATGCCGCTCGGTGAACCGCTGCCGGTTGCCGCCTGACCAGTCCAGCGGCGCTCCCAGCCGTTGATCGCGGTCCGCAGCGCGTCCCGCGTACCCCAGTGGTAGCTGCCGTCCTCCTCGCCGACGGGCGCCCGACCGCCGGCCCGGGGCGGCGGTGGCGGGGCCAGGGCGGTGGTGACCCGGCGGACGGCGAGCAGGGCGAGCACGCCGGCCACGATCACCGCGATCGAGACCTGGAGGCCGACCGCGCGCAGGCCGGCGAGGACGACCGCGACGACCGCCACGGCGACGGCGAGGAAGCGGAGCACCGGGCGGACCCGGCCGCCCCGGGGCTGCACGGTGTGCGGCGGTGCCTCCTCCTCGAAGCTGAGCAGATCGTCGATGCTCGTGCTCACGTCGTCACCTCGGCACCGCCGGGGTGGCGGTCGGCGTGGTCAACTCGCCACGCAGCCGGCGCAGCGCGGACCGGGCCTGGTCGCGCATCCGCTCGTCGACGGTGTGGGTGGCGTACCGGGCCTCGCGGTAGACGTGGGCGAACTCGGCCAGCACGTCGGCGCTGGCGATCGCCGGCACCCCGGCGGCGGGGTCGCCCCGCAGCAGCCGGGTGACCAGGTCGGTGGTGGTGTCCCCGGCCAGCCGCGGCACCCCGGCCTCCTCGGCTGCCTCCTCCAGCCGCACCCAGCAGGCGATCACCGCGGTACGCGGGTCGGTGGCCCGGTCGTCCAGCTCGACCAGGCCGGCGTCGAGGGCGGCGACCACCTCGCGGGCCGTGCCCTCGGCGGTGCGCCGGGTCCGCGCCACCGGCAGCGCCCGGGTGGCCCGGCGCAGCGCGCCCCGGATCAGCGTCCAGGCCAGGTACCCGAGGGCGGCCAGGATGGCCAGGGCCAGCAGGGCGATGGCGGCGGTGGTGACCCACTCGGGGATGTGCGCCCGGGTGGACTCGGCCGCGTCGCGCGGCTCGACCGGGATCGACGGCGCCGGCTCGGCCGACGGGTACTCCGGCACGTACGGGATGGTGTCGGCGGCCGGTGGGATCCGGCTCGCCCCGATCGACGAGTGCCGGCCGCCATCGACGCCACGGCCAGCAGCAGGATCACCACGCCGATCGGCCACCACCGGCGCAGCACGCCGAGGTCCGTCGGGCGCGGCCGGCGGGCCGGCGCGGTGGGGGACGCGGGCAGCTGCGTTCCGTCCATCATCGCCACCGCCCCACGCACCCTCAGTCCAGCCCGGCCAACTGCTTCGCCCGGCCGAACACCTCGTCCAGCATCCCTGGTGTCAGCCGTCCCGTGAAGGTGTTCTGCTGGCTGACGTGGTAGCAGCCGAGCAGCTCCGGTACGGCCGTGCCGGACCAGTGTGCCGCATGGCCGAACGCCGGTCGCGGGCTGGGCGGACGGACGCCGTACACCTGACGCAGCACCGGCCACCACGCCGCCCAGGCGAAGGCACCCAGCGCGACCACGACGCGCAGGGTGGGCCGGATCAGCGCCACCTCGCGGTGCAGCCACGGCGCGCAGGTGTCCCGCTCGGCCGGGGTGGGCTTGTTGTCCGGCGGCGCGCAGCGGACCGCGGCGAAGATCCGGGTGTCCCGCAGCGTCAGGCCGTCGTCGGCCGCGACGCTGGTCGGCTGGTTGGCCAGGCCGGCCCGGTGCAGCGCGGCGAACAGGACATCTCCCGAGCGGTCGCCGGTGAAGATGCGGCCGGTGCGGTTGCCGCCGTGCGCGGCGGGCGCCAGGCCGAGGATCGCGATCCGGGCGTCGGTGGCGCCGAACCCGGGCACCGGCCGACCCCAGTATTCCTGGTCCCGGAAGGCGGCCCGGCGGACCCGGGCGACCTCCTCCCGCCAACTGACCAGGCGCGGGCAGGCGAAGCAGTCGCTGACCGCGCCGTCGAGGTCGGCCAGGTCGTCGCCCGCGCGGCGCGGGCGACCACCTCGTCGGGGGTACGGGGCTCAGCCAAGCTTGGCCCGGAAGAGCTCGAGGGTACGGGCCCAGGCGCTGGACGCCGCCCGCTGGTCGAACGCCTCCGGCCGGTCGTCGTTGAAGAACGCGTGCGCGGTGCCGGGGTAGTCGTAGAGGCTGCAGCTGCCGCCGGCCTGCTCGATCGCCTGCCGGGCGGTCTGCACGCCGGCCGCGGCCGAGGTGCCGTCCTCTTCGGAGCAGTGGATGATCGCGGCCTTGCCGGCGTAGTCGGCCCAGTCCGGGCGCATCTGCTCCCAGGGCAGCATCGGGTAGAAGCCGGCGGTGGCGACGATCCGCTCCGAGAGGGTGGCCGACCACAGTGCCAGGCTGCCGCCGGCGCAGAAACCGACGCAGCCCACCTTGCCGGTGACCTCCGGGCGACCGGCGAGGTAGTCGGCGGCCCCCGCGATGTCCTTCGCCGCCTCGTCCATCTGCAGGCCCATCATCAGCCGCCGGGCCTCGTCCGGCTCGGCGGTGGTCGCACCGTGGTAGAAGTCCGGGGCGAGCGCGACGAAGCCGGCCTGCGCGAAGCGGTCCGCGACCGCGGTGATGTGGGGCACGAGGCCCCACCACTCCTGGATGACGATGACCGCGGGGCTGGCCGCACCGCCGGAGGGTATCGCGAGATACCCCTCGCTCGTTCCCCCGTTGCTGCGGTAGCTCACCATTTCGCCCATCGGCCCGTCCTCCTAGCGGTCAGTCATCGTTGGCTGGTCGCCCAGTGGTCCTACGTGCCGGTAGCCTGCCACGCCGTGACCGCGCCGGGAAGACGCTGGAACAGTGGCATTCACCTCCCGTTCGCGCCGGCGGCGACCCCGGGTACGCCGACGGCGGCGCGGTGGTCGCCGCGCGGCGTCGGGGGTGGTCGTCAGGCCCGTCGGGCCGGACGGAAGCTGGTCCGGGTCAGGCGGATCAGGCCCGCTTGGTCAGGCAGAGCAGGTAGCCCTTGTCGCCCGGCTTGACGGCGTAGAAGAAGTAGCCGTCCTGGTCCTCCTTGATGAACGGCTCGCAGCCGTCACCGGTCTTGGCCTGCGCCTCGGTCTGGTTGTCCACCCGGCCGACCACGTTGTACGCCGCGTCGGTGGAGGTGCACGCCACGACCTTGGCGCCGCTGGCGTCCTCCTCCTTGCCGGCGGCCACGTCCGGCAGCTCGGCGATGCAGTCGCCGACCTTGGCGTCGGCGGTCTTGTCCCGGTCGAGGTAGGACTTCAGACCGAACTTCAGCCCTCCGATCACCAGGACCGCGACGATCAGGCCGATGATGCCGAGGGCCTTGCGGCCACCGGACTTCTTGGTCTCCGCCGGAGGCGGCGCCTGGACCGCCGGCTGGGGCTGCTCGGCGTGCGGCGCGGGGGGCGGTGCGACCTGCTCTGACACAGATGTTCCTTCCGAGGGATTGATGAGCAGACGACACCGTAACGATCAACATGGGTGGGCGCTGTCCCGTCCACCTCGTCCGTTCAGCCAATTCCCAGGTTGCCGCGACGAGGGCCCACCATCGCGCTTCTCGCGCGGCAGCGGGCCCTTCGGCGTCGTTCAGCGGGTGGCGGTGGGCAGCGGCTCGGTGGGGCGGGGATGCCGTTGTCGGCACGGTCGCGGTCGACGCGGTCGAGGTCGACGCCGAGGTGCCCGGGGTGGGCCCGGTCGAGCCCGACGGCACGGGCGGTGCGGCCGGCAGCGGCGGCCTGGCCGCCGGAGCCCGGGGCGCGAAGGGCGCCTGGTTCGGGCAGTACGGGTACGGACGCAGCAGCGGGTTGCCGCTCGGGTCCCGCGCGTCGGGACAATCCGGGTAGCCGAGCCGGATCGGGTCACCGTTCTGGTCGAAGAGCCGCGCGTTCTCCACCAGCCGGCCCTCGCTGTCGTAGACGAAGACGTCCCGGACCCGGTCGTACGGATTGGTCACCGCGATCGTGTCGTAGCCGTAGTCGTGGTAACCGGCCCGGTCCTCCGCCTGTACGAGGGCGGCCAGCCCGAAGACGACGAGCACCAGGCCGCCGACGTGCAGCGCCCACCGGGGCCAGCGGCTCAGCCGGCCGGAGCGGCGGCCGAGCCAGGTCGAGGCGAGCACGAAACCGACGAGCATGATCAGACCGGTGAGGCGCCTTGGTCATGGCACTGATTGCCGGCTACTGCAACGACCAGGCGATGCCGTCGAGGATGTCGTGCTCGGAGGCGACCACGGACGGCATGCCGGCCCGTTCCATGATCACGCGGAGCACCAGCGCGCCCGCGCCGATCACGTCGGCCCGGCCCGGGTGCATCACCGGGATCGCCAGCCGCTGCTCCCGGGTCTTCGCCAGCAGGTCGGCGGTCACCTCGGCCACCTGGTCGTACGACACCCGGGCGTGGTGGATGCGTCCCGGGTCGTACTCCTGAAGGCCCAGGGCGATCGCGACGACGGTGGTGACCGACCCGGCGAGCCCGACCAGCGTGGCGGCCTTTCGGCCCGGCACGGCCGTCAGCGCCCGGTCCACCGCGACCGCGATGTCGGCCTCGGCGGCGGCGATCTCGTCGGGGCTCGGCGGGTCGCCGTGCAGGTGTCGCTCGGTCATCCGGACGCAGCCGATGTCCATCGAGATGGCCGCTTCCACGCCCCCGTCGCGGGTGCCGACCACGAACTCGGTCGAGCCGCCGCCGATGTCGACGACGAGGTACGGCGGCTCGGCGTCGGCCGGCAGCCCGCGCACCGCGCCGGTGAAGGAGAGCCGCGCCTCCTCGTCCCCGGTCAGCACCTCGGGCTCGACGCCGAGGGTCTGCCGCACCATCGCCCGGAACTCCTCGGCGTTGGCGGCGTCCCGGGTCGCCGAGGTGGCGCACATCCGGACCCGCTCGGCGCCGAACTTCTCGATCTCGGCGGCGTAGGAGGCCAGCGCGACCCGGGTCCGCTCGATCGCCTCCGGGGCGAGCCGGCCCGTCTTGTCGACGCCCTGGCCGAGCCGGACGATCTCCATCCGCCGACTCACGTCCACCAGCGGCGCCTCGGGGCCTGCCGACGGGTCGGGCAGGTCGGCTACCAGCAGGCGGATCGAGTTGGTTCCGCAGTCGATGGCGGCCACACGCGTCGTCACGGCAGCAACCCTACGGCAGCCCCGCCGCCGCTACAGACGCAGCAGCATCCGGGTGTTGCCGAGCGTGTTCGGCTTGACCCGTTCCAGGTCGAGGAACTCCGCGACACCCTCGTCGTACGAGCGCAGCAGCTGCTCGTAGACCAGCGGCGGCACCGGCGCCCCGTCGATCTCCCGGAAGCCGAACGAGCCGAAGAAGCTCGTCTCGAAGGTCAGCACGAAGATCCGCGCCACCCCCAGCTCCCGGGCCGCGTCGATCAGCTCGCCGACCAGCCGGTGCCCGATCTTCCGGCCCCGGCACGACGGGTCGACCGCCACGGTGCGGATCTCCGCCAGGTCCTCCCACATCACGTGCAGCGCGCCGCACCCGAGCACGGTGCCGTCATCGGCCCGCACCGCCACCCGGAACTCCTGCACGTCCTCGTAGAGGGTGACGGTGGCCTTGCTGAGCAGCCGTCGATCGTCGGTGTAGGTGTCGACCAGGCGCCGGATGCCGCGCACGTCGCCCGTGCGGGCGCGGCGCACCACGATCTCGTCGGCCGGGGACACGGTCACTCGTCCGCGGGCACGGCCACGCACGGCCCGGCGGTCCACCACGGCTCCACCAGGGCCAGCGTCTCGTCGCCGAACGGGTTGACCCCCGGTCCGGCACCCAGCGCGTGCCCGAGGTGCACGTGCAGGCACTTCACCCGGCCGGGCATCCCGCCGGCGGAGATGCCGGCGATCTCCGGCACCTCGCCGATCGCCTCCCGGCGGGCCAGGTAGTCCTCGTGCGCCGCGCGGTAGCGGGCAGCCAGCTCCGGGTCCTCGGCCAGCCGGTCGGCCATCTCCTTCATCAGCCCGGCAGACTCCAGCCGACTGCACCCCGCCGTCGCCCGCGGGCAGGTCAGGTAGAACAGCGTCGGGAACGGCGTCCCGTCGGCCAGTCGGGGGGTCGTCTCCACCACGTCCGGCAGGCCGCAGGGGCACCGGTGGGCCACCGCGCGGGTGCCGCGTGGCGGGCGTCCGAGCTGCGCGGCCACCGCGGCCATGTCGGCCCCGGTGGCCGGTTCCCGCTGCGGCAGGGGTACGGAGTCCGCCGCCGGCTCCTGCGGTGGTACGACAGTCACGGTGCCCATCTCTCGTTCGGTGCTCAGCTGCTGCTCACTTGCCGGGGTGCTCGGCGTCCGCCGCCCGCACGCTCGACCACAGCGTGTCGTACCAGGAATCGGGGGTCCTCGGCTGCACCGGTCGCTTGCCGGCGCCGGCGTCCCGGGCCGCGCCGTCGGGGTCGTTCAGCACGACCACCGGCACCTCCCCGGGATAGACCATGTAGAAGCGCTCCCGGGCCTGGATCCGGATGTACTCCGGGTCCTGCCACTTGGCCGCCTCGGCGGCCCGGTCCGCGATCAGCCGGCGCTGCGCGGCCTGGGACGCCTCTATCCGCTCGATGTCGGTCTGCTGGTCCAGATAGACGCGCACCGGATAGGTGTACGCCAGGGCGAGCGCGATCAGCACCGCGAAGAGCACGGTGGCCCGACCGGTGAAGCGTCGGGGGGTGGGGTGCGGAGAGCCGCTTGGACGGTGCCGCCGGCCGCCGTACGACGGGCCGCGGCGGGACGGTTCGCGGAACGTACGGTGTACGCCAGGGCGAGCGCGATCAGCACCGCGAAGAGCACGGTGGCCCGACCGGTGAAGCGTCGGGGGGTGGGGTGCGGAGAGCCGCTTGGACGGTG
>JAEVHO010000251.1 GCA_016802835.1 Micromonospora sp. ATA32
GGTCGGTCGCCCCCGGCTCGCTCTACCGGATCGCCGGCCCACCCGGGCTGCGGCTCACCGTCAGCCCGCTCGACGACGCCGACATCCCGGCGCTGGCCGACGCCGTCGCCGCCGCGGTCCGGCCCGGCGCGCCCGGTCGGCTTCACCGCGTGAACCCCGCTCGGTGGTAGGTCCCGGGTGGCCGGCCGGATGACGCCGGGCATGGCCGGGCCTTCGGCGGGTAAGCCCGGCCGGGAGGTGGGCGGCCATGGCGGCACCCAAGTTGAGTAGAGGTGTGTGGATCGGGATCGCGGTAGCCGTGATCATCCTCGTGATCGTGGTGATCGCGATCGCATCCGGTGGTGGCGGCGGTGGTGGCGGGTACTGACGCGCCGGCGGGCGCCGGGGACGACCGCGCCGGACCCTGCGCCGATCCTGAAACCGGTATATAACAGTCGGCATGGCCGAAGCCGAGACAGCGCCCGGTGCCCAGCAGTTCATCCCGCCGCAGGCCGACACGCTCGACGAGCTGAAGGCCGCCGCCGCCGGCTGCCGGGGCTGCGAGCTCTACCGGGACGCCTCGCAGACCGTCTTCGGTCGCGGCGCGGAGGACGCCCGGGTGGTCCTGGTCGGCGAGCAGCCCGGCGACATGGAGGACCAGAAGGGCCTGCCGTTCGTCGGTCCCGCCGGTCGGCTGCTGCGCAAGGCGGTCGACGACGCCGGGCTGGACCCCGCCGGGCTCTACCTGACCAACGCCGTCAAGCACTTCCGACACGAGCTGCGCGGCAAGCGACGCATCCACCAGACCCCGGACCGGGTGCACATCACCGCCTGTCGGCCCTGGCTGGTCGCCGAGTTCGCCCGGCTGCGGCCGCAGATCGTGGTGGTGCTCGGCGCGACCGCCGCCAAGGCGCTGCTCGGTCCGTCGTTCCGGGTCACCAGGCAGCGCGGCGAGCTGATGCCCTGGCCGGCGTCGGCCCAGCACCCCGAGGACTTCACCCGGGTACCGGTCGACAGTGCGGGCAAGGTCGCCGACGCGCCGCCGGCCCAGCTGCTCGCCACCATCCACCCGTCCGCGGTGCTCCGCGCCGACGACCAGGACAAGGCCTACGAGGGCCTGGTCGCCGACTTCACCATCGCCGCCCGCGCCCTGGCCGCCTGACCGGTGCCACACTTGCCGCATGGAGCAGCATCTCTACGAGCCCGTCCACGAAGAGTTCCGCGACCTGTGCCGGGAGTTCCTGGCCCGGGAGGCGGTGCCGCACCACGCGCGCTGGGAGGCCGACGGCATCGTCGACCGCGAGGTGTGGCGCAAGGCCGGGGCCGCCGGGCTGCTCGGCATGGACGTCGACACCGAGCACGGCGGCGGCGGGCAGCAGGACTTCCGGTTCAACGCGGTGCTGGACGAGGAGGTCGTCGCGGCCGGCTGCACCGGGCTCGGTTTCGGGCTGCACAACGACGTGGTGACGCCGTACCTGACCGAGCTGACCACCGACGACCAGCGCAAGCGCTGGCTGCCCGGGTTCTGCTCCGGCGACCTGGTCACCGCGATCGCGATGAGCGAGCCCGGTGCCGGCTCCGACCTGGCGGGCGTACGCACCAGCGCCGTCCGCGACGGCGACTCGTACGTCCTCAACGGGCAGAAGACGTTCATCACCAACGGCGAGATGGCCGACCTGGTGGTGGTGGTCGCCCGGACCGCGCCGGACCAGGGCGCGCACGGGGTGAGCCTGATCGCCGTGGAGACCGGCACCCCCGGGTTCACCCGTGGCCGTCGGCTGGCCAAGGTCGGGTTGAAGGCCAACGACACCGCCGAGCTCTTCTTCGACGACTGCCGGGTGCCGGCGGAGAACCTGATCGGCACCGAGAACCACGGCTTCTACCACCTGATGGCCAACCTGCCCCGGGAGCGGCTCAGCATCGCCGTCGCCGCGGTGGCCGCCGCCGAGAAGCTGCTCGCCGTGACCCTCGACTACGCCCGCTCCCGGCAGGCGTTCGGCCGGTCGATCGGCGCCTTCCAGCACAACCGGTTCCTCCTGGCCGAGCTGGACACCGAGGTCACCATCGCCCGCACCTTCGTCAACCACTGCCTCGCCGAGTTCAACGCCGGTCGACTCTCCGTCACGGACGCGGCCAAGGCGAAGTGGTGGACCACCGAGCTGCAGAACAAGGTCGCCGACCGCTGCGTGCAGCTGCACGGCGGGTACGGCTACATGCTGGAGTACCCGGTGGCGAAGGCCTGGCTGGACGGCCGGGTGCAGACCATCTACGGCGGCACCACCGAGATCATGAAGGAGATCATCGGCCGGGGACTCGGCCTCTAGCGAAACCGGCTGCCGCCGGGCGGGGCGGGTACGCAAGGATGGGGCAGCGTCTGACCCCTTACCGAGGAGGCCGGCATGGCCACCGACCTGACCGCGCCGGTCCGTACCCGGCCCGACGTCGCGCCGATCCAGCGGCGCACCCTGCGCCTGCTCTTCGCCACCCAGATCATCGGCGGGATCGGCGTCACCATCGGCGTCGCGGTCGGGGCGCTGCTCGCCGCCCGGGTCGCCGGCACCGCGGTCGCCGGGCTGGCGCAGAGTGCCGCGGTGGTGGGCGCGGCGCTGCTCGCCGTCCCGGTCACCCGGATCTGACGGCGCACGGCCGGCGACCGGGACTGGCGGTGGCGTACGCCGTCGGCGCGGTCGGGGGCGTGCTGGTGGTGCTCGCGGCGGTCACCCGCTTCGTGCCGCTGCTCTTCCTCGGCATGCTGCTCTTCGGCGGCGGCACCGCGGCCAACCTGCAGGCCCGCTACACGGCGGTGGACCTCGCCGAGCCGGCTCGCCGGGGTCGCCAGCTCTCCCTGATCGTCTGGGCCACCACGATCGGCGCGGTGGCCGCGCCGAACTTCGCCGCGCTCGCCGACCGCACCACCATCGGCTGGGGGGCTGCCGCCGCTGGCCGGCCCGTTCGCGTTCAGTGCCGTCGCGTTCGTGCTCGCCGCCGGCGTACTCCTGGCTCTGCTGCGGCCCGACCCGCTGCTCACCGCGCGCCGGCTGGCGGCGGCCGAGACCCCGGTCGTGGACGCCGTCGCGGGTCCGGACGTCACCCCCGCCGGCGGACGCCGTCGTGGCGCCGGCCCGGACCGCCCGGCGCGGTGCCGGGATGCGGGCGGCCTGGCAGGTGGTACGCGGCCGCCCGGCCGCCCGACTCGGCATCGCGGCGGTGGCGGTGGGTCACCTGGTGATGGTGGCGGTGATGTCGATGACGCCGGTACGGCTCGGCGAGTCGCACGCCGACGCCGACGTGCTGCGGGTGGTGGGCATCGTGCTGAGCCTGCACATCGCCGGCATGTACGCGCTGTCCCCGCTGGTGGGCTGGCTCACCGACCGGCTGGGCCGGCGGATGGTCATCCTCGGCGGCGTCGGGCTGCTGCTCGCCGCGTGCGCGGTCGCCGGCACCGCCGGGCACCACACGCCCCGGCTCTCGATCGGCCTGGTCCTGCTCGGGCTGGGCTGGTCCGGGACGATGGTGGCCGGTTCCACGCTGCTGTCCGAGTCCGTGCCGACGGAGGTCCGGCCGAGCGTGCAGGGGCTGTCCGACCTGGTGATGGGGCTGGCCGGCGCCGGGGCGCCGCGGTCAGTGGGTTTGTCATGCGGGCGGTGGGTTATCCGACCCTCGCCCTGCTCGCGGCGGTCGCGGTCGTGCCCCTGGTGGCGCTAGCGTTGCGGCCGGTGCCGGTGGGGGCACCGGACGAGGAGGACTGATCACGTGCGGCTGACCGACTTCTGGGCCCGGCTGGAGGAAGCCTTCGGGCCGGACTACGCGGCCAGCATCGCCCGGGACCAGGTGCTGTCCCAGCTCAACGGGCGGACCATCGAGCAGGCACTCGCCTCGGGTGAGCAGACCCACGTCGTGTGGCGGGCGGTCTGTGCCGCGTATCCGGACCGGGTGCCCGCCCGCCTGCGCTGAGCAGCGATTTCCGCCCCTCCGCGTGTCGCTTGCCCAGTCGTACACCTGTTCGGCTATTGTCCACAGCGGGGTGCTCGTCCACAGCTCGCGGCCCGTCGGCTGGTTTTCTGTCGGACCCAGCGCCTAGCGTGTCCCGCGTGACGAGAAGCTCAGCAGGAAAGACGCCGTCGAAGGCAGGGGTGGCAACCATGGCAGCAGGTCCTGACCGGGAGAAGGCGCTCGACCTTGCTCTCGCTCAGATCGACAAGCAGTTCGGCAAGGGCTCGGTGATGCGGCTGGGGGACCGGCCGGTCATCCAGACGGCGGTGATCCCGACCGGCTCCATCGCGCTCGACGTGGCACTCGGCATCGGCGGCCTGCCGCGCGGCCGGGTGGTCGAGATCTACGGCCCCGAGTCCAGCGGTAAGACCACGGTGGCGCTGCATGCGGTGGCCAACGCCCAGCGGGCCGGCGGCATCGCGGCCTTCATCGACGCCGAGCACGCGCTCGACCCGGACTACGCGAAGGCCCTCGGCGTCGACACCGACGCGATGCTGGTGTCGCAGCCGGACACCGGCGAGCAGGCGCTGGAGATCGCGGACATGCTGATCCGGTCCGGGGCGATCGACATCATCGTGATCGACTCGGTCGCCGCCCTGGTGCCGCGCGCCGAGATCGAGGGCGAGATGGGCGACAGCCACGTCGGTCTCCAGGCCCGGCTGATGAGCCAGGCGCTGCGGAAGATCACCGGTGTGCTCAGCAACACCGGCACCACCGCCATCTTCATCAACCAGCTCCGCGAGAAGATCGGCGTGATGTTCGGGTGCATGTCGTACACGACCAGAGTCACCCTGGCGGATGGCACGCAGGAGAAGATCGGCAAGATCGTCAACCAGCGGATGGACGTCGAGGTCCTCTCCTACAACCCGGACACTGACCGGGTGGAGCCGAAGCGGATCACCAACTGGTTCAACAACGGCCCGGCTGAGCAGTTCCTCCAGTTCACCGTGGCGAAGTCGGGCGGTAACGGTCGTGCGCAATTCGCCGCCACTACCAACCACCTTGTCCGTACTCCCGGTGGGTGGCGGGAAGCGGGCGAGCTCATCGCTGGCGACCGTGTCATGTTGGCTGAGTCACGACGCCTCAGCGACCAGCAGTGGCAGGTCGTGCTCGGCTCGCTGATGGGTGACGGCAACCTGTCGCCGAACCTCCGTGGCCGCTCCGGCGTTCGGTTCCGCCTAGGTCATGGCGCGCAGCAGATCGACTACCTCGACTGGAAGGTGTCGTTGCTCGGCAACATAGCCGCGTCGCGCCGGGTCGATGCCCGGGGCGCCGCATTTGCCGACTTCACTGCCCTGCCTGAGCTGGAGGAACTCCGTCGGGCCGTCTATCTCGGTGACGGCAAGAAGCACCTGAGCTGGGATTACCTCAAGGCCCTGACGCCGTTGGCGCTCGCGGTGTGGTACATGGATGACGGTGGCTTCACGCTGCGCTCCAAGGGATTGCAGGAACGGACCAAGGGTGGCTCCGGGCGGATCGAAATCTGCGTCGAGGCGATGGCCGAGGGGAGTCGGGCTCGGCTGGTTGAGTACCTGCGCGACGCGTACGGGCTAAGCGTGAAGCTGGTGCTCCGTGGCACTCGGCGGACGGCATCGATTATCTTCACTACCGAGGCATCGGCGAAGTTCCAGGCGCTGATCGCCCCATACGTGCCGGCGGCGATGGAATCCAAACTGCTGCCGCGGTTCCGGGGTCAGTGTGCCGTCGAGCCGCTGTTCGTTCCGGCGGAACTCATGCCGGTGCCGGCTCGGGTCATCGACGTGCATGTCAAGCCCAAGACCCGCTCGATGAACCGGTTCGACATTGAGGTGGAGGGCAATCACAACTACTTCGTCGACGGCGTCATGGTCCACAACAGCCCGGAGACCACCACTGGTGGTCGGGCGCTGAAGTTCTACGCCTCGGTCCGGCTCGACGTCCGGCGGATCGAGAGTCTCAAGGACGGCACCGACGTGGTCGGTAACCGGACCCGGGTCAAGGTCGTGAAGAACAAGGTCGCCGCGCCTTTCAAACAGGCCGAGTTCGACATCATGTACGGCAAGGGCATCTCCCGCGAGGGCTCGCTGATCGACGTCGGCGTGGAGCAGGCGATCATCCGCAAGTCCGGCGCCTGGTACACCTACGACGGCGACCAGCTGGGCCAGGGCAAGGAGAAGGCCCGCGAGTTCCTCAAGGAAAACCCGGACGTGGCGGCCGAGATCGAAAAGAAGATCCTGGAGAAGCTCGGCGTCGGGGTCGGCGCCAGCGACGCCGCCGGTGGCCCGGAGCTGCCGCGGTCGATTTCTGACCGGTCGCTGATCCGTGGCAGGACGACGTGCCCGCTCGGGGCGGGGCTGGGATGCCAGCCCACCCCGAGCGGGTGACGCCAGCACCACGCCCCGGCCTCGCCGGGATCGTCGGGCGCGTCCCGACGAGGACCCGACCGTCCCCGCCGAGCCGTCCCCGCCTCGGGACGAGGCGGAGGTGGCCCGGGAGATCTGCCTGCGCCAGCTCGCCGTCCGGCCGCGTACCCGCGCGGAGCTGGCCGGTGCGCTGGCGAAGCGGGGAATCTCCGACGAGGTCTCGGCCGAGGTGCTCGACCGGTACGACGAGGTCGGCATCATCGACGACGCCGCGTTCGCCCGCGCCTGGATCTCCAGCCGGCACGCCGGTCGGGGCCTGGCCCGCCGGGCACTCGCCAACGAGCTGCGTCAGCGCGGCGTGGACGGTGACGTGGCCAGCGAGGCGCTCGGCGAGCTGGACGAGTCGACCGAGGCGGAGACCGCCCGCGCGCTGGTCGACCGCAAGCTGCGCACGGCCCGGGGCGAGCCGGACGCCGTCTTCCGCCGGCTGGTGGGCATGCTCGCCCGCAAGGGCTACCCGCCAGGCGTGGCGATCCGGGCGGTGAAGGACGCGCTCGCCGCGCAGAGCGCCGAGGCGGCCGAGTTCGCCGAGCAGATCGACGCCGACGCGCTCGCGGAGGCCGAGGGGGAGTTCGACCGGGACAGCCGGTCAGTCGAGTGACCGGCTCCGCGCGGCCCGGCGGGGCGGGTCGATGCTGAAGGTCTGCGTGTTGGAGGCCACACCATCCAGGATCGAGCGTGATCTCCCAGTGATCCCGCTGTCGCCGGGTCGGTGCGGGCGCGCGGGCCGGGCGACCGGGGTGGTGGCGCTGAACAGGTCCGCAAGGTAGCCCGGGGGCCGATGGCTCGGGCCGTTTGTCCGCTCCTGTCCGGCATCAGATCAGCTTTGGGTGACGGTGGAACTTCTCTCCGTTCGGGGGGTTTGATCATGACTCCTTGACCAGACGGCCTCCGGCGACCTAGCCTCGCCATACAGGTTCACTTTGCCCGACCAGCGCAGGCTAAGCGCACAACATAGATCGCGTAACAGAACAGCATCACTTTGGCCAGCACCATCGGCCTTTCAGGGCAGCTCCGGACAGGCCGGTCCGGGGCTGGCCGACAACTTCACCCGTCGTCGGCGATGCCCCCAGGGGCACCGCGACGGAGACCTACCCACGGCCAGTCGCTCCGGTCGGGCGTCCAGAGCCGCAGGGTGCGTGCCATCGGCACGGTCACTGAGGCGCCGACGTTCAGGGGGAGGCGGCCATGGCTGGGCGGTACAGGTTCACGGATGGTCCCTGCGGGGTTCCGGCATGAGTGCCTTCGACATCGTGATCCTCGCGACCGTGCTGGTCCTCGCCGTCGTCGTGGTCGGCGCGGTGCTGCTCGGCGTTCGGACGATGCGCCGCTTCAGCTCGGCGCCCGCACCCGAGGATCCGGCCTTCGTCGCCGAGAAGGACCGTCAGGAGCAGTCTCTCGCGGCCCTCCGCACCGCCGCCGACGAGGTCAACAGCACCATCGACGTGGCGAAGTCGGCCGCCGCGGCGGCCCGCGCCGAGGCGGCGGGCGCGAGGGCCGAGGCGAAGGCGCCCGGGCGGAGGCCCGTCGGGTGCTCGACGACGCCCGGGCCGAGGCGGACACCGTCCTGGAC
>JAEVHO010000252.1 GCA_016802835.1 Micromonospora sp. ATA32
GTCGGAGACCTGGTCCAGGGCGCAGTCCCGGGCCACGCAGAGCGCGACGAGGCGACCGGTGATCTCGTGCGCGTCCCGGAACGGCACGCCCTTGCGGACCAACCAGTCGGCGACCTCGGTGGCGAGCGAGTAGCCGACCGGCGCGGCGGCGGCCAGCCGGTCGACCCGGACCGTCATGGTGGAGATCATCCCGGCGAGCGCGGGCAGCAGCAGCTCCAGGGTGTCGACCGCGTCGAAGGCCGGCTCCTTGTCCTCCTGCATGTCCCGGTCGTACGTCATCGGCAGCCCCTTGAGCATGGTGAGCACGCTCATCAGCCCGCCGACGAGCCGGCCGGACTTGCCCCGGGCCAGCTCGGCGATGTCCGCGTTCTTCTTCTGCGGCATGATCGACGACCCGGTGGCGAAGGAGTCGTCCAGCTCCACCCAGCCGAACTCCTGCGAGGTCCAGAGGACCACCTCCTCGCCGAGCCGGGACAGGTGCACCCCGACCAGCGCGGTGACGAAGAGGAACTCGGCCACGAAGTCGCGGTCGGCCACCGCGTCCATCGAGTTCGCCGCGGGCGCGGTGAAGCCCAGCTCGCGGGCGACCCGGACCGGGTCCAGCGGCAACGACGACCCGGCCAGGGCGCCGGCGCCGAGGGGACTGATCGCGGCCCGGGCGTCCCAGTCGCGCAGCCGGTCCAGGTCGCGCAGCAGCGGCTGGACGTGCGCCAGCAGCCAGTGCCCGAAGGCGACCGGCTGGCGTGCTGCAGGTGGGTCATCCCCGGTGCGGGCGTGTCCACGTGCCGCTCGGCCTGCTCGACCAGGGCCTCGGCCAGCTCCACCAGGCGGCTGGCCACGCCCCGGGCGTGGTCGCGCAGGTAGAGCCGCAGGTCGGTGGCGACCTGGTCGTTGCGGGACCGGCCGGCGCGCAGCTTGCCGCCGAGGCTGCCGAGCGCTCCAGCAGCCCGCGTTCCAGCGCGGTGTGCACGTCCTCGTCATCGATGGTCGGCCGGAACTGCCCGGAGGCGCAGGCGGCCTCCAGGTCGTCCAGGGCGGCGAGGATCCGGCCCAGCTCCTCGGCGTCGAGCAGGCCGGCCCGGGCGAGGACCCGGGCGTGCGCCCGGGAGGCGGCGAGGTCGTACGGGGCGAGGCGCCAGTCGAACTGGACGCTCACCGACAGCCGGGCCAGGGCCTCCGCGGGGCCGCCGGCGAACCGGCCGCCCCACAGGCTCGTACGGTTGGTGGCGGCGCTGTTCTCGGTCAGGCTCTTGTCGTCCACGCCACCCATCATTGCGGTGCTTGCCTTTCGCTCGCGACTGTGGGGCTCACTTGCTGCGCTCGTTCAATCCTCGCGCCCGCACGTCCCACGACGGTCAGCCGCCCAGCCGGGCGTCCCGGGCCGCCGCCATCCGGCTCGGCAGCCCCCACAACTGCACGAAGCCCTTGGCGAGGGACTGGTCGAAGGTGTCACCGGTGTCGTAGGTGGCCATGCCGAAGTCGTAGAGGCTGGCCTCGGACCGGCGACCGGTGACGGTGGCCCGGCCGCCGTGCAGGGTCAGCCGCACCTCGCCGGAGACGTGCTGCTGCGCGTCGTCGATGAACGCGTCCAGCGAACGCTTCAGCGGAGAGAACCAGAGGCCGTCGTAGACCAGCTCGCCCCAGCGCTGGTCGACACCCTTCTTGAACCGGGCCAGGTCGCGCTCGACGGTGACCGCCTCCAGCTCCTGGTGCGCGGTGATCAGCGCGATCGCGCCGGGCGCCTCGTAGACCTCGCGGCTCTTGATGCCGACGAGCCGGTCCTCGACCATGTCGAGCCGGCCGACGCCCTGGGCGCCGGCGCGCCGGTTCAGCTCCAGGATCGCCTGGTACGGGGTGACCGTCTCGCCGTCGATCGCCACCGGCACGCCGGCGTCGAAGGTGATCACGACCTCGTCAGCGTCGCGCGGCTCGGCCGGGTCGGCCGTGTACGAGTAGAGGTCCTCGATCGGTCCGTTCCAGATGTCCTCCAGGAAGCCGGTCTCCACCGCGCGGCCCCACAGGTTCTGGTCAATGGAATACGGCGACTTCGCCGACACGTCGATCGGCAAACCCTTCTCCTCGGCGAAGGCGATCGCCTTGTCCCGGGTCCAGGCGAAGTCCCGGGCCGGCGCGATGATCTTCAGGTCGGGGGCGAGGGCGCTCAGGCCGACCTCGAACCGCACCTGGTCGTTGCCCTTGCCGGTGCAGCCGTGCGACACGATCGTGCCGCCGTGCTTGCGGGCGGCCGCCACCAGGTGCTTGACGATCAGCGGCCGGGACAGCGCGGAGACCAGCGGGTAGCGGTCCATGTAGAGCGCGTTGGCGCGCATCGCCGGCAGGCAGTAGTCGGCGGCGAACTCGTCGCGCGCGTCCACCACCTCGGACTCGACCGCGCCGCAGTCCAGGGCGCGCTGCCGGATGGCGTCGAGGTCCTCGCCGCCCTGCCCGACGTCGACCGCGACGGCGACGATCTCGGCGCCGGTCTGCTCAGCGAGGTACGGAATGGCGACGGAGGTGTCCAACCCTCCGGAGTACGCAAGGACGACCCGCTGGGTCATGGTGTGCTGCTCCCTTCAGTGTTTTCTTCCCGGCGGGCCCACCCGGCGAGCTTGTCGCCCAACGCGGCTCCGCCGACGGCCTCGCGGGCCACGACGAGGATGGTGTCGTCGCCGGCGATGGTGCCGACGACGTCGGGCAGGCCCGCTCGGTCCAACGCGCTGGCCAGGTAGTGCGCTGCGCCCGGCGGGGTACGCAGTACGGCGATGTTGCCGCTGGAGTCGACCCCGTTCAGCAGTTCCCGCAGCAGCCGGACGAGGCGGGCCGGGGCGGCCTCGGCGTCCCGCAGCGGTCGCTGCCCGTCCTCCGGGATCAGGTAGACGGCCCGCCCGTCGCCGCCCCGGACCTTGGCCGCGCCCAGCTCCTCGAGGTCCCGGGAGAGGGTGGCCTGGGTGACCTGGACGCCGTCGCCGGCGAGCAGGTCGGCCAGCTCGGTCTGCGAGCGGATCGACTTGTCGCGGATCAGCTCGACGATGCGGGCGTGCCGGGCGGCACGGGTCAGCGGGGCGGTCATCGGTTCTCCTCGGTCGCGGTGGCGCCCGGCGCCGCCGTCGCCGCGGCGGCCTCCGGCACGACCCCCAGCAGGTGGGTGAGCAGCGCCTTCTGGGCGTGCAGCCGATTCTCCGCCTGGTCGAAGACCGCGCTCTGCGGCCCGTCGAGCACCTCGTCGGTGATCTCCTCGCCGCGATGCGCCGGCAGGCAGTGCAGCACGATGGCGTCCGGCGCGGCGTGTCCGAGCAGCTCCTTGTTCACCTGGTAGGGCAGGAACGGGGTGATCCGGTCCAGCCCGTCGGTCTCCTGCCCCATCGAGGTCCAGGTGTCGGTGGCCACCACGTCGGCGTCCCGCACCGCCTGCACCGGGTCGGTCAGCACGCGTACGGAGCCGCCGGTGCCGGTGGCGATCCGGGCCGCCCGGTCCAGCACCGCCTCGTCGGGCGCGAACCCGGCCGGCCCGGCGACCCGGACGTGCATCCCGGCGGTGGCCCCGGCCAGCAGGTACGACTGCGCCATGTTGTTCGCGGCGTCCCCGACGTACGCCAGGGTTCGGCCGGCGGTGCCGCCGCACCGCTCCCGGACCGTGAGCAGGTCTGCCAGGAGCTGGCAGGGGTGGAAGTCGTCGGTCAGCGCGTTGATCACGGGCACCGTCGCCCCCGAGGCAACCTCGGCGATCCGCTCGTCGCCGTGGGTACGCAGCACGATCGCGGCGACGTAGCGGGAGAGCACCCGGCCGGCGTCGGCGAGGGTCTCGCCCCGGCCGAAGTGGGTGACCTGGGTGTCCACCACCAGGGGGTGCCCGCCCAGCTCGGCGATGCCGGCGTCGAACGAGATCCGGGTACGGAGGCTCTGCTTGTCGAAGAGCACCGCGACCGACCGCGGCCCGGCGAGCGGCTGGTACGCGAACCGGTCCGCCTTCATCCGGGCGGCGAGATCGAGCACGGCGGCCTGCTCGGCGGGCGTCAGGTCGTCGTCCCGCAGGAAGTGCCGGGTCATGCGCTGACCTCCAAGGGGCGGATGGCCGCGTCGAGGGCGGCGGGGAGGGCGGCCAGGAAGGCGTCGACCTGGGCGGGGGTGAGGATCAGCGGCGGGGCGAGCCGCAGCACGCCGGGCTGCACCGGGTTGACCAGGAAGCCGGCGTCGCGCAACGCGTCGGCCACAGCTCCCGCCGCCGGTGCGGTCAGCACCACGCCGAGCAGCAGGCCGGCGCCCCGGACCTCGGCGACCAGCGGGTGGCCGAGCGCCTCGACTCCCCGGCGCAGCCGCTCGCCGACCCGCGTGACGTGGTCGAGCAGCCCCTCGTTCGCGATGGTCGCGACCACCGCGAGGGCCGCCGCGCAGCTGATCGGGTTGCCGCCGAAGGTGGTGCCGTGCGAGCCGGGGCCGAGCAGCTCGGCGGCCCGACCGAAGGCCAGGCAGGCGCCGATGGGCAACCCGCCACCCAGCCCCTTCGCCAGGGTGACCAGGTCGGGCTCGACGCCCTCGGCCTGGTGGGCGAACCAGTGCCCGGTCCGCCCGACGCCGGTCTGCACCTCGTCGAGCACCAGCAGGGCGCCGTGCCGGGCGGTGATCCGCCGGGCCTCGGCCAGGTAGCCGGCCGGCGGCACGACCACGCCGTTCTCGCCCTGGACCGGCTCCAGGATCACCATCGCGGTCGCGTCGGTGACGGCTTCCGCCAACGCCGCGGGGTCGCCGTACTCGAGGTGGGTGACGTCGCCGGGCAGCGGGCGGAACGGGTCGGCCTTGGCCGGCTGACCGGTCAGCGCGAGGGCGCCCATGGTCCGGCCGTGGAACCCGCCCTTCGCGGCGACCACGTGCGTGCGGCCGGTGAGCCGGGAGAGCTTGAACGCGGCCTCGTTGGCCTCCGCGCCGGAATTGGCGAAGAACACCCGGCCGGGCCGGCCGGCGAGCGCCAGCAGCAGCTCGGCCAGGGCCACCGGCGGTTCGGCGACGTAGAAATTGGAGACGTGTCCGAGGGTGGCGACCTGCTTGGCGACGGCGGCCACCACGGCCGGGTGGGCGTGGCCGAGGGCGTTGACGGCGATGCCGGCGACCAGGTCGACGTACTCCCGGCCGGTGTCGTCGACCACGACGGCACCGGAGCCGGAGACCAGCGCGAGCGGCGGCGTGCCGTAATTGTCCATCATGGACACGCCCCAGCGTTCCACGAGCGTGCTCATGACCCGACCACCATCGTTCCGAACCCTTCCGAGGTGAACACTTCCAGCAGCGTGGAGTGGGCGACCCGGCCGTCGACGACGTGCGCGGCCGGCACTCCCCCGCGTACCGCCCGCAGGCAGGCCTCCATCTTGGGGACCATGCCCGAGGACAGCGACGGCAGCAGCTTCGCCAGGTCGTCGGCGACGATCTCCGAGACCAGGCTGGCGGTGTCCGGCCAGTCGGCGTAGAGGCCGGGCACGTCGGTCAGCACGACCAGCTTGCGGGCCTGCAGGGCGACCGCGAGCGCCGCCGCGGCGGTGTCGGCGTTGAGGTTGTGCAGCACCCCGTCGGCGTCCGGCGCGACCGTGGAGATGACCGGGATCCGGCCGGCCGCGATCAGGTCGGTCACCGCCGAGGCGTTGACCGATTCGACGTCGCCGACCTGGCCGACGTCGACCGGCTCCCCGTCGACGTACGCCGGACGCCGAACCGCGGTGAACAGCCCGGCGTCCTCGCCGGAGAGGCCGACCGCGAACGGGCCGTGCGCGTTGATCAGGCCGACCAGTTCCCGGCCGACCTGGCCGACCAGCACCATCCGGACGACGTCCATCGCCTCGGGGGTGGTGACCCGCAGACCGCCCTTGAACTCGCTGGCGATGCCGAGCCGGCCGAGCATGGCCGAGATCTGCGGGCCGCCACCGTGCACCACCACCGGCGTGAGCCCGGCGTAGCGCAGGAAGACCATGTCGGCGGCGAAGGCCCGCTGCAGCTCCGGGTCGACCATCGCGTTGCCGCCGTACTTGACGACCACGGTGGCGCCGGAGAAACGGGCCAGCCAGGGCAGCGCCTCGATCAGGGTGGCGGCCTTGGCCTGGGCCCGGGTGAGGTCGGCGGTGAGGCTCATGTCGAGTACGCCGAGTTCTCGTGCACGTACGCGTGCGACAGGTCGTTGGTCCAGATCGTCGCGGCCGAAGAGCCGGCGTGCAGGTCGATCCGGATGGTGACGTCCCGCCCGGAGAGGTCGACCTTGGCGCGGTCCTCGGCGGCGGCGCCGGAACGGCACACCCACACCCCGTTGATCGCCACGTCGATGCCGTCCGGCTGGAAGGCGGCGGCGGTGGTGCCGACGGCGGCGAGGATCCGGCCCCAGTTCGGGTCGTTGCCGAACAGCGCGGTCTTGACCAGGTTGTTGCGGGCGACCGCGCGGCCCACCTCGACCGCGTCGTCGGAGTCGGCAGCGCCGACCACGTCGATGGCGATCTGCTTGGTGGCGCCCTCGGCGTCGGCGATGAGCTGCTGGGCCAGGTCGTGGCAGGCGGCGGTGACCGCGGCGGTCAGCTCCGCCTCGGTCGGCTCGATGCCGCTGGCGCCGCTGGCCAGCAGAAGCACCGTGTCGTTGGTGGACATGCAGCCGTCGGAGTCGATCCGGTCGAAGGTGACCCGGGTGGCCGCCCGCAGCGCGACGTCGAGCGCCTCCGGCCCGGCCACCGCGTCGGTGGTGAGCACGCAGAGCATGGTCGCCATGGCCGGGGCGAGCATCCCGGCGCCCTTGGCCATGCCGCCGACGGTCCAGCCGCTGCCCCGCGCCACCGTGGTCTTGGGCCGGGTGTCCGTGGTCATGATCGCCTCGGCCGCGCCGGCGCCGCCGTCCCTGGACAGCCCGCGGATCGCGGCGCGTACCCCGGGGAGCAGCTTCGGCATCGGCAGCCGCTCGCCGATCAGACCGGTCGAGCAGACCGCGACCTCGCCCGCGCCGAGCATCAGCCGGGGGCTGACCGAGGTGAGCGCGGCGGCGGTGTGCTCGGCGGTCGCGTGGGTGTCCTGGAAGCCGGCCGGGCCGGTGCAGGCGTTGGCGCCACCGGAGTTGAGCACGACCGCGCGGACCACGCCGCCCCGGACGACCTGCTGGGTCCAGAGCACGGGGGCAGCCTTGACCCGGTTGGCGGTGAAGACGCCGGCGACGGTCGCGTCCGGGCCGTCGTTGACCACCAGGGCGATGTCGCTGGCGCCGCTGGTCTTGAGGCCGGCGGCGACGCCGGCCGCCCGGAAGCCCCGAGGGGCGGTGACGCTCACGGTGCCAACCTTTCGTTCGCGACTGCGGGGCTCCGCTGCGCTGCACTCCTCACGCTCACGGTGCCAACCTTTCGTTCGCGACTGCGGGGCTCCGCTGCGCTGCACTCCTCACGCTCACGGTGCAGTCCCCCAGACGGACAGCCCGGTGGTCTCGGGCAGGCCGAGCATCAGGTTGGCGCACTGCACGGCCTGGCCGGCCGCGCCCTTGCCGAGGTTGTCGATGGCGCTGACCACGATCACCCGGCCGGAGTCGGCGTCGACGGTCGCCTGCAGGTGGCACGCGTTCGAGCCGAGGGTGGCGGCGGTGTGCGGCCAGGTGCCCTCGGGCAGCAGGTGCACGAAGGGCGCGTCCGCGTACGCCCGGGCGAGGACCGTGCGCGGGTCGGGCCCGGCGGCGGGCAGCGCGGTGACCGTGGCGAGGATGCCCCGCGGCATCGGCGCGAGCACCGGGGTGAACGTCAGGGCGGTAGCGCCGGTGGCCTGCCTGATCTCGGGGACGTGCTGGTGGACGCCGACCTTGTAGGGCGACAGGTCACCCATCACCTCGCTGCCGAGCAGGTGCGCCTTGGCCGCCCGCCCGGCGCCGGAGGTGCCGGAGGCGGCGACCACCACGACGTCGGCGGGGTCGACGGCGCCGGCGGCGATCAGT
>JAEVHO010000253.1 GCA_016802835.1 Micromonospora sp. ATA32
CGGTCAACGCGGCGGCCGCCGCGCCGCCTGCGCCCGCGCCCACAAGCGGCAGCGCCCGGCGCCGCCCGCGCTCGCCGTGCCGGCCTGACGTCGGTACGCCGACAGGTGACGGTCGCCATTTCTTGCGCAAGATCTGCTTGACTCTTGCAGGAGCTGGCCGGCATTCTGCTCAGACACCCGCCTGCCCGCCACCGGAATCCGCGTCGGGTGCAGCCGTCCGCGCGAGGAGAACTGGGGAACGCCACCGATGACCGCCAGCAGCCCCACGCCGCTGACCTCCGACGACGACTGGTGGCGCTCCGCGGTCGTCTACCAGGTGTACGTCCGCAGCTTCGCCGACTCTGACGGCGACGGCACGGGCGACCTCCAGGGCATCCGGGAACGCCTGCCGTACCTGCGTGAACTCGGCGTGGACGCGCTCTGGCTGACCCCCTTCTACACCTCGCCGATGATCGACGGCGGCTACGACGTTGCCGACTACCGCGACGTCGACCCGATGTTCGGCACCCTCACCGACTTCGACGCGATGATCGGCGACGCGCACACCCTGGGCCTGCGGATCATCGTCGACCTGGTGCCCAACCACACCTCCAGCGCGCACCCGTGGTTCACCGCCGCCCTCGCCGCCGCCCCCGGCTCGCCGGAGCGGGAGCGCTACCTGTTCGCCGACGGCAAGGGGGAACAGGGCGAGCTGCCGCCGAACGACTGGGAGAGCATCTTCGGCGGTCCGGCCTGGACCCGGATGCCGGACGGTCAGTGGTACCTGCACCTGTTCGACCCGGCCCAGCCCGACCTGAACTGGCGGCACCCGGAGGTGCGCGCCGAGTTCTCCGACGTGCTGCGGTTCTGGCTCGACCGGGGGGTGGACGGCTTCCGGATCGACGTGGCGCACGGAATGATCAAGGCCGAGGGGCTGCCGGACGTCGGCTTCAGCACGATGACCACCGGCCAGCGCCAGGTGGAGCTGCTCGGCAAGGGCCGGCTCCCCTACTTCGACCAGGACGAGGTCCACGACATCTACCGGGCCTGGCGGCCGATCCTGGACAGCTACCCCGGCGGCCGGATGGCGGTCGCCGAGGCCTGGGCCGAGACGCCGCAGCGGCTGGCCCGCTACATCGGCCCGGACGAACTGCACCAGGCCTTCAGCTTCGACTTCCTCGACGCCACCTGGTCGGCCGACTCGTTCCGCAAGGTGATCGACAGCGCGCTCGCCGAGTCGACCATCGTCGGCGCGCCGACCACCTGGGTGCTGTCAAACCACGACAAGCAGCGGCACGTCACCCGGTACGGCGACGGCGAGGTCGGGCTGCGGCGGGCCCGGGCGGCCACCCTGCTGATGCTGGCCCTGCCCGGCTGCGCGTACCTCTACCAGGGCGAGGAGCTGGGCCTGCCGGAGGTGCTCGACCTGCCGGACGAGCTGCGCCAGGACCCGGCGTTCCTGCGTACCGGGGAGAGCCGGGACGGTTGCCGGGTGCCGATCCCGTGGAGCGGCGAGCTGGCCCCGTACGGCTTCGGCCCGGCCGGCAGCGAGCTGAGCTGGCTGCCGGCCCCGGCGACCTGGCAGACCCTCTCGGTCGCGGCGCAGGCCGGCGTGCCCGGTTCGACGCTGGAGCTCTACCGCGCCGCGCTGCGGATCCGGCACGCGCACCCGGCGCTCACCGCGGGCGCCGGCGGGGTGGTCTGGCTGGAGACCGAGCCCGGCGTGCTGGCGTTCAGCCGGGCCCTGGACGGCGCCGTGCTGACCTGCGTGGTCAACGTCAGCGGCGCCCCGGCCCTGATCGACGGGTACGGCCAGCCGGCCGTCGCCAGCGAGGAACTCACCGTGCGGGGATCCGGTCATCTCCTGCCGGTCGACGCAGCTGCGTGGTTCGAACGGCGCTGAGCCGGGTAACCCGCCATTGACCTGGTCGTCCGTTGTGCCCCGCGCCGACGGGCGGCTGGGCTACCGGCCCCTTGTGGTGGGGGGTGAGGTGGCGCCGGCGCCCCTGGGGAGTCCGCTCCCCGGGGCGCCGGTGTCCGTCTGGAAGCAGCACCGCGCGACGCCCGACGGCCCGCTCCGGCCGCCGCCCCCCTCAGCCGTTCGGCCGCGTTCGACGTCGCCCTCGCTGGTCAGCAGCGTGGCGATGCGCTCGAACCCGGCCCGCAGCTCGGCCTCGGTGGGCGCGGTGAGCGGCTCGGCGAGCCGCTCCTGCTCGGCGGCCGCCTCGAATTCCTCGTCGACGGTGTCCTCGAAGTCGCCGTACAGGTCGGCGTCGTCGACCTGGACCGCCTCGTCCTCGGCCGCGATCTGCGCGGCGGCGATCTCGCCGCGGATCTGGTCGGCCGAGAGCGCCGGCAGCAGCGGCTCCACCACCGCCATCAGCTGCTCCTCGGCGACCACCGCCTCGGCCAGGGCCAGCGCGTGCGGTCGCTCGTACGGCCCGCAGACCACCGGCTCCCACTCGTCGGCCTCACCGAGCGGCCCGAAGGTGATGATCCACGGCAGGTCGAGCATCGGCGAGTCGTCCGGCAGGTCCAACGTCACAAGTGCGCCCACGCGCTCATCATGGTCGGTCCACGCTCCGGCCTGGGCGGCATTTGCCCTATTCATCTTTCCCACATCTGTCGGATCCCGGCTCCCCGCCGATCCCCGAACGGGCGCGGTCAGCCGGGTCGGGCCGCGTCCAGGGCGGCCCGGGCCAGGGCGAGCGCGGCCTCCGGCGGCACCCCGAGCCGGAATGCCTCGGCGGCGTACCCGGCCGCAGCCCGCTGCAACCGGTCCATCGCGTCGTTGCGGCCGGGCGCGACGAAGGTGCCGTTGCGACCCCGCGTCTCCAGCAGCCCGGCCGCCTCCAGCTCCCGGTACGCCCGGGCCACCGTGTTCGCCGCCAGGCGCAGGTCGGCGGCGAGCTGCCGGACGGTGGGCAGCCGGGTGCCCACCGGCAGCCGGTCGTCGCCGATCATCTCGGCGAGCTGCCCGCGCACCTGCTCGTAGGGCGGCACCGACGACGCCGGGTCGACCGAGATCAGCACGTCAACGTCCCTCCCGCCGGTCAACCGGCGCCGCCCGGGGCACCGGGATCGATCTCCGCGTCGATGTCGCCGCGCCGGCCCCTCCGCCAGGTCCACCACCCGGCCGCGCCCGCTGGTCGCGGCCAGCGCCGCGCCGAAGAGCACCAGCTGGTTGAGCAGGTAGAGGTAGAGCAGCAGTCCCACCGCACCGGCCACCACGGTGTACGCCGGGTTCCGCTCGGTACGCACCACGTAGTAGCGGCCCAGCGTGTTGAGCAGCGTGATGCCGACCGCGACCGTGAACACGATCGGCCGCAGCCGGCGTCGGCTCATCCGCAGCCGGGGCACCGCCACCAGCAGCGCGGTGGCCAGCACCGCGTTGACCAGGACGCTGAGCGCCGCGCTGACCGTGGTCAGCGAGAACGACCCGGTGCTGCGCAGCAGGAAGCGCAGCAGCGACTCCAGCGCGTCGACGGCGGCGACCGAGACGCCGAGCAGCACGAAGACGCCGAGCATCACGCCCAGGTCGACCAGGCGGCGGACCACCAGGTTGCCCGGCTGCTGGTTCAGGCCGTACATCAGCCGCTGCGAGGAGCGGATCGCCTCGATCCAGCCGATCCCGGTGAAGACCAGGATGACCAGGCCGACCACGCCGACGGCGTTGCTGCTGTGGGCGATCTGCTCCGGGTCGAGGAAGGGCAGGTTCTCTAGAAGGAAGCCGGCCGCCGCGGCGGAGACCTTGTCGTTGTCCTGCAGGATCGCCCCGAAGATCGAGTACCCGACCAGGGCGAGCGCGAACACGGCGAAGAAGCCGTAGTACGCGATCGCCGCCGCCAGCCGCCCGCCGAGCACGTCGCCGTAGAGCATCCCGGCCCGCCACAGGTGGTCGAAGAGCGGGGAGCGGCGTCGCACCGCGGTCACCCAGCGGTCGATGCCGGCCTCGACCCGCCCCATCAGGTTCACGACGTCATCCTCACCGATCCGTGGCCATCCGGTCGGCGGACCGCCCCCGGTTTCAGCTCAGCCGCCGAGCCGGAAGTCCCGGCGCGGCTGCCACCGGGCCTGCCCGCTGTGCGAGAAGAGGGTGAACGACTCCACCTCGAACATCGCCGAGAAGTCGGCCAGGTCCTCGTACGCCTTGTCCAGCGCCTCCGGCGCGACGTCCTGCGCCACCGTGACGTGCGGGTGGTACGGGAAGCGCGCCTCGCGGTGCAGTTCGGGCGCCGACCGGATCGCGGCGGCCAGCAGCTCGCACTCGCTGATCCCCGCCGCCACCGCGACGAAGACCACCTGGGTCACCGGCCGGAACGTGCCGGTCCCCCGCAGGTGCAGGGTGAACGGCAGGTGGGCCACGGCGATCGAGGCCAGGTGCGCCTCGACGGCCGGCAGCGCGGCGACCGGGATCTCGGTCGGCCCGAGCAGCGTCACGTGCGCCGGGACGGCCTGCGGATCCCCGGCCTCGATCCGGCGCCGGGTGAGCCGGGCGCCCCACGGTTCCGGGATGTCCACCGCGATCCCGATCTGGATGACGTCGTCGGACCCCGGCGCACCGTCCCTGCGATCCACGCTCCGCGCCATCCCTTCGGCCACCGACCCGTCCACCCTTCCCGTCGCGCCGGGGCCGCTACGCGAAGCGGACCGGCGGGAAGAACCCGACCCGCTCGTACGCGGCGCGCAGCGTGGGCGCGGCGACCGCGCGGGCCTTCTCCGCCCCGGTGGCCAGCAGCTTGTCCAACTGGGCCGGGTCGTCGAGGTAGGTCCTGGTGCGCTCCTGGATCGGCGTGACAAACTCCCGGACCACCTCGCCGAGGTCCTTCTTGAGGTCGCCGTAGCCCTTGCCGGCATACGCGGCGACCAGGTCGTCGATGCCCCGACCGGACAGTGCGGAGTAGATGGTCAGCAGGTTGGAGATGCCGGGCTTGGTCTCCGTGTCGAAAACGATCTCGCGGCCGGTGTCGGTGACCGCCGAACGGATCTTCTTGGCCGAGCGGGCCGGGTCCTCCAGCAGGTCGATGATGCCGGCGGCGAGGACGACGACTTCGACATCTTCGCCGTCGGGTCCTGCAGGTCGGTGATCTTCGCGGTGTCCTTGACGATGTGCGGCGCGGGGACGGTGAAGGTCTGGCCGAACAGCGAGTTGAACCGCTGGGCCAGATCGCGGGAGAGCTCCAGGTGCTGGCGCTGGTCCTCGCCGACCGGGACGGCGTTCGCCTGGTAGAGCAGGATGTCGGCGGCCTGCAGGATCGGGTACGTGAAGAGGCCGACGCTGGACCGGTCGCTGCCCTGCTTCTGCGACTTGTCCTTGAACTGGGTCATCCGGCTGGCCTCGCCGAAGCCGGTGATGCAGCCGAGCACCCAGGCCAGCTGCGAATGCTCGGGCACCTGCGACTGGACGAACAGCGTGCTGCGCTCCGGGTCGAGCCCCACCGCGAAGAGCTGGGCGGCGGCCAGCCGGGACCGCTGCCTGAGCACCTTCGGGTCGTGCCCGGCGGTGATGGCGTGCAGGTCGACCACGCAGTAGAACGCGTCGTGGGTGTCCTGCAGCGCCACCCAGTGCCGCACCGCGCCCAGGTAGTTGCCGAGGTGGAACGAGTCGGCCGTCGGCTGGATGCCGGAGAAGACGCGGGGGCGAACGGGAACGTCGGACATGCCGGCAATTCTGTCAGCAAGACCTGGCGTACGTCATGACGGGCCGGCGGGTCGACTCTCCGCCGGCACGGCGGGCGCGGTGACCTCGCGCCGCTGCTCGGGCAGGCGCATCGCGGACACCGCGAGCCGGGACACCCGGCGCCCCTCCAACGCCAGCACCCGCAGCAGCCAGCCGCCCGGCGGGTCGTCCGGGTCCGCGGCGCCGGCGCCGTCCGGTCCGGCGGCCACCGGGATTTCGTCGCCGGCGACCGGGAGCCGACCCAGGACCGCCATCACGAAGCCGCCGACCGTCTCGTACGGCCCGGCGGGCAGCGCCACCCCGGTGCGCTCGGCGAAGTCGGCGAGGTTGAGCCGACCGTCCACCACGGCGGGCAGTCCGGCGTGCACGGGCTCCGGCGCGACGTCGTACTCGTCGTGGATCTCCCCGATCAGCTCCTCGATCAGGTCCTCCAGGGTGACGATGCCAGCGGTGCCGCCGTACTCGTCGACCACCACGGCGATGTGCTGGCGTTCCCGGCGCATCTCGGTCAGCGCGGCGAGCACCCGCTTGCTGCCGGGCAGCTGTTTGACCTCGCGGGTCAGCTCGCCCACGGTGGTGCACGGGTCGAGGTCGGGGCGGAGCAGGACGTCGCGCAGGTGCACGAAGCCGACCACGTCGTCGTGCGTGCCGTCCACCACCGGGTACCGGGTGTGCGTCTCGGCCCGGACCAGCCGGGCCGCCTCGGCGATGGTCAGCCGGGCGGAGAGGAAGACCACCTCGGTACGCGGCATCATCACCTCACGGACCAGGCTCTCGCCGGCCACCAGCACCTCGTCGATGATCCGCCGCTCGTCCGGGTCGAGCACGGTGTTGGCCGCCACGAGATCGCGCAGCTCAGCCTCGCTGATGCGTTCCCGACCCGCGGCCGGGCTGGCGCCGAGCAGGTCGGTCACCATCCGGGTGGCCCCGTCGGCGGCGCGGACCACGATCCGCGCGACGGCCGGGCGACCGGGCCCGGCTCGCGGCGCGGCCGCCCCGGCGGTCGTCGTCGGGGCCCGAAAGCGCCCGCATCCCGCATGACAGAGATGGTAGACATCGCGGGCTCGCCCGCATCGACAATCGGGATGTTCGTCTCTGTTGAGTCATGAAAGTTTGTGGTGGAATGGCGGCGATGACGCAGAGCGCGGCCACAGTGGGCGGCCGTAGGGTGATCACGAGACGGCCGCGACCGGAGCGGCCGGACAGGAGGAGACCGACGTGAAACTGCTCGTCACCGGCGGCGCCGGCTTCATCGGCAGCGTGGTCACCCGGATGCTGCTCGACGCCGGCCACGAGGTGGTGGTCCTGGACGACCTGCGCACCGGTCACCGCGAGGCGCTCGCGCCGGACGCCACCCATGTCGAGCTGCCGATCCACGAGGCGGCCACCGTGCTCACCCCGGGGGCCGGCTTCGACGGCGTGCTGCACTTCGCCGCCCTGATCGCCGCCGGCGAGTCGATGGTCAAGCCCGAGCTGTACTGGCACACCAACACCATCGGCTCGCTCGCGCTGATCGACGCGGTCCGGGCCGCCGGGGTGCCTCGCATGGTCTTCTCCTCCACCGCCGCCGTCTACGGCAACCCCACCGAGCTGCCGATCCCCGAGACTGCGGTCAAGGCCCCCACCAACACGTACGGGGCCACCAAGCTCGCCGTCGACATGGCGCTCACCTCCGAGGCGATCGGGCACGACCTGGCCGCCGTCTCGCTGCGCTACTTCAACGTCGTCGGGGCGTACCTGCGCGGGGACATCGCGCTCGGCGAGCGGCACGACCCGGAGACCCACCTGATCCCGATCGCGCTGGAGGTCGCCGCCGGCCGCCGGGAGAAGCTCCAGCTCTTCGGCGACGACTACCCGACCCCCGACGGCACCTGCGTACGCGACTACATCCATGTCGCCGACCTGGCCCGGGCCCACCTGCTGGCGCTGGACGCGGCGGTCCCCGGCCGGCACCGGATCTACAACCTCGGCAACGGCAACGGCTTCACCAACCGCCAGGTGGTCGACGTGGTCCGCGAGGTCACCGGGCACGCCCTGCCGGTCGAGGTGGCGCCGCGCCGCGAGGGCGACCCCGCCGAGCTGGTCGCCTCGTCCACGCTGGCCCACGCGGAGCTGGGCTGGACGCCGCAGCAGCCGACCCTGCACGACATGGTCGGCGACGCCTGGACGTTCTACCGCGCCCACATCCTGGAGACGTCGTGACCCACGACGTCATCGGGAGCGCGGCCGGGCGGCCAGCCGGGCACGGTCGTCGACG
>JAEVHO010000254.1 GCA_016802835.1 Micromonospora sp. ATA32
GGGGTCCACCGCGCCGGTCCCGGCGTACCTGCGACCGGACCGGTCGCCCTGGCTGGACCCCGCGCCGCTGCGCGGCGAGCACGTGATCCTCGAACCGCTCGACCTGGCCCACGCCGACGAGCTGTACGCCGCGCTCGACGACCCGGAGGTGTGGCGGTACATCGGCAGTCCCCGCCCCGCCGACGTCGCGGAGATGGCGGGGAACATCAGGGCGGCGCTCGACGCGCACCAGCGGGGCATACGGGTGCCCTGGGTGCAGCGCTGCGCGGTCACCGGGGCCGTCGTCGGGACCACCTCCTACTACCAGCCGAGCGAAGCCGACCGGTGCCTGGAGATCGGGTACACCCAGCTCGGCCGCGGGTGGTGGCGAACCGGGATCAACACGGAGGCGAAGCTGCTGCTGCTCACCCGGGCCTTCGAGGTGCTGGACGCGGTACGGGTCACCTGGCAGACCAACGTGCACAACGAGCGGTCACAGCGGGCCATCGAACGGCTCGGCGCCACCCGGGAGGGCACCCTGCGGTCCAACCGGCGGCGGGCCGACGGCTCGTGGCGGGACTCGGCGCTCTACGCGATGACCGCCGACGAGTGGCCGAACACACAGCTCACGCTGCGGGAAAAGCTTCGCCGGACGGCACCCGTGGCGTGATGATGTCGGGCGTGCTGGGCATCACCGACATCTGGACGTACGTGCTGGGGACCGTGGCGATCATCCTGCTCCCCGGCCCCAACTCGCTCTTCGTGCTCTCCACCGCCGCCAAGCGCGGGGTACGGACCGGCTACCGGGCCGCCGGTGGGGTCTTCCTCGGCGACGGGGTGCTGATGGTGCTCTCCGCCGCCGGAGTGGCCTCGCTGCTCAAGGCGTACCCGCCGCTCTTCCTCGTGATCAAGTACGCGGGCGCCGCGTACCTCGGTTATGTCGGGTTGATGATGCTGCGCGCGGCCTGGCGGCGCTGGCGGACCCGCAACGACCCGGACTCGCCGCGGCTGATCGACGCGGCCGAGCCGGCCGAGCTGCGCAGCCCGTTCCGGCGGGCGCTGGTGATCAGCCTGCTCAACCCGAAGGCGATCCTCTTCTTCATCTCGTTCTTCATCCAGTTCGTCGACCCGGAATACGCCTGGCCGGCGCTGTCCTTCCTGCTGCTCGGCCTGATCGCCCAGGTGACCAGCGCGCTCTACCTGACCGCGCTGATCTTCGCCGGCACGTTCCTGGCGGCGCAGTTCCGTCGGCGCCGCCGCCTCGCCGTCGGCGCCACCACCGGCATCGCGGCCCTCTTCCTCGGCTTCAGCATCAAACTCGCCACCGCCACCGTCTGACCGCTTCCCGTCAGGTGCCGTCGCCGCCACCGCCACCGCCGACGCCACCGCTGCCGGCCGTGCCGCCGAGGCCGTAGCCGGGGTGGACCGGCTCGTCGGGCCGGCGGCTCACGTGCGCGGACTCGCCGATCCGGGCCGACCAGTGGGCGTGCGCCGCGGCCGCGGCGTGCCGGTTGATCGCGTGCCGCAGCCAGCCGTCCAGCACGGCGACCCAGTCCCGCTGGTCGGCGCCGGCGTGCCACACCCGGAACCGGCTGATGCTCTGGTGGGTGATGCCGGCCAGCGCCTGCCGCCGGTCCAGCCAGAGGATCACCTCCAGGCCGGCCGAGTTGGCCAGGAAGATTCACCTCCAGTTCGGTGATCGGACCGGCGTAGAGCGGCGCCACCCAGAAGCCGAGCCGCTCGTGGAAGGGCAGCTGCTGCTCCACCCCGCAGTCGCCCGTGCAGGTAGCCCGCCTGGCGCATGACGAAGCCCGAGCGTGTCCAGCGCCGCCAGGATCTGCTGCTGGGTCGCAGCGGGTGCACGAAGACCGGGACGCCAGCCGCCGGAACCGGTCGATGTACCACTGCGAGTGCTCCGGGCCGGTGTCGGTGGCCCAGCGGGTCGGGTTGCCCATGACGCCACCGTAACCGGGACGACCGGGAGCGGGCCGGGTGACCGGCGTGCTCGTCACGGCAGGTGGGCCACCGTCACGAACTCGTTGTAGGTGAAGACCTTGCCCAGCGCCCGGGGGAACGGGAACGAGTACTGCCGGGCGACGGTCAGGCCGAGGTCCTGGCACGCCTGGGCCCCCTCGGAAAACCCGACGAACCGCACGTGCGAAGCGTCGCTGGCGTATCCCCGCTCCTGGGGGGTGATGAAGACCAGCGTGCCCCCCCGCCGTACGAACGGCAGGTACGAGGAGATCACCTCGTGGCACTGCTCGGCGGGGAGGTGCTCGAGCAGGTGTGCGGCGAGGAGCGAGTCGAACGCCCCGGGCCGGGCGTGCGGGGAGTCGAAGAACTCCTCGATGGTGTACGCCTCCAGTCCGCTGGCCCGGGCGTGTGCCACCGAGGTCGGGTTGTGGTCCACCCCGACCGCGTCGCTGCCGAGGTTGGCCAGGTTGCGCCCGAGGCCGCACCCGACGTCCAGGGTGCGTCCCAGGGCGAGCCGGCGCAGGTTCCACCGGTACGGCGCCTGCACGTCGAGGAGTTGCTTCCACCGCGCGCCCCCGAGCCGCTGCAGTCGTTGCGTGTAGTCCTCGTCGGCCGTGCCCGTCGGGCCGTTCTGCCCTGGCTGCCTCATCACCGGCTCCCTTGCCTGCGTGGGGTACGAACGTGCGCGTTACGCGTGCGGCCGGCCCACTAGGGCGCGGGTCGGCACGGGCTCCCGCGGAGCGGGCTGGCAGCGATGCTACGTCCTTCGCGTCCGATAGGCGAGGCTTCGAGCATGTCTTTGGCGTTGTGATCGACGCGTGGACGGGCGGTCGCCGGGCGGACCGGTGACCGCCCGTACCGGTGGGTCAGCCCTTCTCCGCCCCGCTGGTGAGCCCCTCGGTCAACAGCCGCTCGCTGGCGAAGAAGAGGATCACGATGGGCAGGGTGAGGATCACCGAGCCGGCCATCAGCACGGTCTTCGGCACCTCGACGCCGTCGGAGAGCAGCGACAACCCGAGCGACACCGTCCACCGGTTGGGCTTGTCGACCAGGAAGAGCAGCGCGAAGAGGAACTCGTTCCAGGCGATCATGAAGTCGTAGAGCGCGACCGCCATGATCGACGGCGCCGCCAGGGGCAGGCTGACCCGGAGGATGATGCCGAGGCGTCCCGCCCCGTCGATGGCGGCGGACTCCTCCAGGCTGATCGGGATCGTCTCGAAGTAGTTCTTGAGCATGTAGACCGAGACCGGCAGGGTCTGCGAGATGTAGACCAGCACCAGCCCGAACAGCGAGCCCCGCAGCCCGGCCCGGGTGAAGACCACGAACAGCGGGATGGCGATGACGATCGACGGGAAGAGGTAGACCGCCAGGAACAGGACGTTGACCTGGCGCCGGCCGAAGAAGCGCAGCCGGGACACCGCGTACGCGCCGGGGATCGACACCACCAGGGTCAGCAGGGTCGCGGCCACGGCCACGATGCCGCTGTTGCGGATGAAGATCAGGAATCCCTGGCCGCCGTTCTCCGCGGACCTGAGCACCTCGGTGTACGCCGAGACGGTCAGCTCGCCGAACGGCACGATCAACGAGCCCGGGTCGAGCAGCAGCCGCTCGATCGGGCGCACCGAGAGCACCAGCATGTAGTAGAAGGGCAGCAGGGTGATCACCAGGAAGGAGGCGATCACCAGCCGGCGCAGCCAGCGCAGGGTCACCGTCTCGATCAGGTCGCGGTCCATCACGCCTCCTTGCGCGCGGTGAAGAAGCGCAGGTAGATCGCGACGAAGACGATCAGCACCACGGCCAGCACCACCGCCTGGGCCGCCGCCGCGCCGATGTCGGTACGCGCGGTGAGGAACTGGTAGACCCGGACGCTGACCACCTCCGTGCCGGCCGAGCCCCCGGTGAGCAGGTAGACGTCGTCGAACTTGTTGAACGTCATGATGAACCGCAGCACCCCGAGCAGCGCGATGACCGGCAGCAGTTGCGGCAGCAGGATGTGCCGGAACCGCTGGGTCGGGGTGGCCCCGTCGACCCGGGCCGCCTCCTCCAGCTCACCGGGGACCGCCTGGAGCCGGGCGAGCAGGAACAGGAAGGCGAACGGGAAGTAGCGCCACGCCTCGAACGCGATCACCGTCCAGAGCGCGGTGGAGTCCTGGGACAGGAACGGGATGGGGGAGTCCCAGCCGAGGAACCGCCGGCCCCAGTCGTTGACGATGCCGAGCTGCGGGTCGAGCATCACCTGCCAGACGAAGGCGACCGCGACCACCGGCGCCACGTACGGCAGCAGCATCGACGCCCGGACCAGCGTGCGCCCCGGGAACGGCCGGCGGACCACCAGCGCCGCCACCAGGCCGATCACGATGGAGCCGAAGGTCCCGCCGATGCTGTAGAGCAGGGTGGTCCAGAGGGTGTCGGCGAAGCCGGGCGTGTGCAGTACCCGGTCGAAGTTGCTCATGGTGAACTCGCCGACGAGCCCGGTCTTGCGCAGGGTGGCCAGGCGTACCCGCTGGAAGGCCAGCACCACGGTCCAGACGATCGGGATGCCGATCACCGCGACCACGACGAGCAGGGTGGGGGCTACCAGCGCGAGCCCGGCGCGGGACTCGCGCCGGCGCAGGGTCAGCGGTCGGCGCCCGGGGGGCCGGGCCGCTCCCCGGTGGGGGAGCGGCCGGTCTCCGGCGCGGTGGTCGTCAATTGACGCCCTTCTTGATCGCCTCGACGTCCTTCTTCGCCCGCCCGGCGGCCGCGGCGGCGTCGGACTTGCCGCTGACCACGTCCGCGAGGGCCCTGGGCACGGGCAGCTCGCCGAGGATCGCGCCGACCAGCTTGCCCTGGCCCTGCGGCAGCCCCCAGCGCTGGAAGGTGTCCGGGCTCTTGCGGAGCGTGGCGAGCACCTCGTCGCCGTACACCTCGGAGAGCGGCTTCTTCGCGTCCACTCCGGCCCGGCTGGTGTTCCAGGCGGTGAGGAACTTCGCCGGTTCCTCGGCGGTGCCCTTGCGGACCGGGAAGCGCCCCTCCGGGGACATCCCGAACCAGCGCTGGTAGCCGTCGCCCAGCATGTATTCCACGAAAGACTTCGCCGGATCGGCGGCGGCGCCGTCCAGCACGGCCCACGAGCTGATCTCGCCGTACTGGGCCGGTTGGGTGCCGTTGGGTCCCTTGATCGCGGTGACGAAGCCGCTGTTCTTGGCCAGGAAGGCCGGGTCCTTCTGGCACTGCGGGCAGGTCGGCTTGGCGTCGTTCCGCAGGCCGGCCATCTCGTCGAGGATGAACGGCGACCAGATCAGCATGGCAGCCCTGCCGGCGAAGTAGTTCGCCCGGGTGGTGTCGACGTCCTGGGCGCCCTTGACCGAGTGGTTCTTCATCAGGTCGCCGTAGAACCGGAACGCCTCGACGCACTCCGGGGAGTCCAGCGTGACGGCCCCGGAGTCGTCGGTGAGTTGGCAGTTGTTGGCCAGCGCCACATGCTCGAAGGTCTGCTGGGTGAAGACGTCGCCGGGCGCGGTGGCCGCGGTGATGCCGGCCACCCCGCCGGTGTTCAGCTTCGTCGCGGCTGCGGTGATCTTCTCGTACGTGTCGGGGGCGGGCAGCCCGGCGGCGGCGAACAGGTCCTTGCGGTAGACCAGCAGCTGACCCCACCCGTCACTGGGGACGGAGAGCTGCTTGCCGTCGTCGGACGACAGCTCGAGCGCCCGCGGGGAGAAGGTGTCGCGGCCCAGCTTGTCCACGACCTCCTTGTTGGCGGAGGCGTGCAGCAGGTCGTTGCCGGCGAGGGTCCGGATGCCGGCTAACGAGACGGAGCCCACCACGTCGGGCAGCTCGCCGGCGGCCGCGCTGGAGGCGATCAGAGAGGGGAACTGGTCTTCGTTGACGGTGACCAGGTTGACCTTCACCCCGGTCGTGGCGGTGTAGTCGGCGATGATCGCCCTGGTCGCCGTGACCCGGTCGGCGACGTCCTCCAGGCTCCACACGGTTATCTCGGAACTGTCGCTTTTCGACGTGTCGTCGCTGCAGGCCAGCAGCCCTGCCCCGGTCACTGCCATGATCAGGGTGGCGGCCAGCATCCGCATCGGAGGGGATGACATCGATGGCACTCCTCTCGAAGGGTACATGAGGGATTCAACCCCCTCGATTGATCAATTACAAGACATATGCCGATTTTTTGTTAAGATTGAGCCCGGAACCTCCGGGATGTGACTCATGGTCAACTGGGTTGTCTCTCTGGCCGGGCCCCGGCGCATCAGCCTCGAGCCCAGCCCCACGGACCCGCTCGGCCCGGGCCAGGTCCGCGTCCGCACCTGTTACTCCGGCATCTCGGCGGGCACCGAACTCACCCTCTACCGAGGCAGCAACCCGCGGCTGAGCAAGGACTGGGACGACGCCACCCGGATGTTCGTCCCCCGCCAGACTCCCGTGCCCTATCCGCTGGTCGGCTTCGGCTACGAGGAGGTCGGCGAGATCGTCGAGGTCGCCCCCGACGTCCCCGACCGGCACCGGGGCCAGACCGTCTGGGGCATCTGGGGGCACCGGGCCGAGGCCGTCGTACCGGCCGGCGCCGTCAATCCGCTTCCGCCGGGGCTCGACCCGCTCGCCGCCGTCTTCGCCCGGCCCGGCGCCATCGCGCTCACCGCCGTGCTCGCCGGCGACCTGCACCTCGGCGACTGGGTCGGGGTCTTCGGCCAGGGTGTCATCGGGCTGCTCGCCACCCGGCTGGCCGCGCTCTCCGGCGCCCGGGTGGTGGCCGTCGACCGGCTCACCGCCGACTCGACGTGGCCAGCCGGTACGGCGCCCGGCTCGTCGTGGACGCCGGCGTCGACTCCGCCGCCACCGTGCTGCGCCGGGCCACCGGCGGCGTCGGCGCGGACGTCTGCCTGGAGCTGTCCGGCGCCTACCCGGCGCTGCACGAGGCGATCCGGGCCACCGCCCACGCCGGGCGCGTCGTGGCCGCCGGCTTCTACCAGGGCCAGGCCGACGGGCTCGGCCTCGGCGAGGAGTTCCACCACAACCGGATCCAACTGGTGGCGGCCCAGGTCTCCGGGCCCGCCCCGGCACCCGGCCTGGCGCCGGTGGACCGGCGCCCGCATCGCACACACCTTCATGGAACTGGTGGCCGAGGGCAGCGTCGACCCGCTGCCGCTGGTGAGCCACGTCGTCGACGCCAGCGCGGTGGCCGACGCGCTGGCGTTGCTCGACCGCGGTGACGGTGACGTCCTACAAGTCGTGCTGAGGTTCCCATGACCATCGCGCTCGCCTGCCAGGAGCAGCTGCTCCCCGGCGCCAGCCTGTCCCACAAGTTCGCCCTCGCCACCGCGCTCGGCTACGACGCCATCGAGCTGCGTGGCCGGGGGGACCTCGACTTCGCCCGCCGGCTGCCCGAGCTGCGCCGGGCCCGCGCCGACGGCGTGGTGATGCCGACCGTCTGCGTCGAGATGGACCACTTCATCGGCGACTTCGACCCCGCGCGCTCCCACGACGCCGTGGCCAACCTGCGCTCGCAGCTGTCGGTGATCGCGGAGATCGGCGGGGTCGGCGCGATGACCCCCGCCGCCTGGGGATGTTCTCCCGGCGGCTGCCCCCGTTCGAGCCGCCCCGCTCGCCGGCCGGCGACCGGCAGGTGCTCCTCGACGCCCTGGGCGAGCTGGGCGAGCACGCCCGGGCCGAGGGGGTCAGTCTCTTCCTGGAACCCCTCAACCGGTACGAGGACCACATGGTCAACCGGCTCGACGACGCGGTGGCGCTCTGCGCGGCGGTCGGGCTGCCCTCGGTGCGGGTGGTGGCGGACACCTTCCACATGAACATCGAGGAGGACGACGTGCACCGGGAGCAGGTGCTCCGGGTCGCCACGGAGGACTTCGGCGGGGTGAGCGCCGACGAGGCGGTCAAACGCCTGCTCGAGGAGCACTGGCAGGCGAAGGC
>JAEVHO010000255.1 GCA_016802835.1 Micromonospora sp. ATA32
ACCGGATCAGCGTCGACAACCTCGCCGACTGGATCGCCACCCGCGGCTACTCCGCCTCCTGACCCACCCACAACACGAAGGGCCGGCCCCCACCCGGGGGCGCCCTTCTCATGCCCGGGGCGTAGACCGTGACGACCGCACGGGGCCCGGCACCTCGAGTTGACCGGCCGCGTCACCGGTTGCCCTCCGGCGCACCTATGGGGCGCCTGGACGGCACGTACCGACCACGTGGGGTCGGGACGCACCGCCCGGATGTCCGGTTCCGGGCGGGGCAGATCCCACCGGATGCCCGATATCGGCCGGCGCGCACCGTGGCCGGGGCCACCCGGTGGACGGAATGACGGCGGCCCGGGTCGGTTGTACATGGCATACGTCCGCAGCTCCCCGCCCGGACGGAGCCCGGATCCCGGGTCGCGGAATGTGCGGCCGGCCGGGTTGGTTACATCCCCCGGACGTCCGAGCACCCCCCGCGCCGGGCGTTCCTTCTCCCCCGCAGCACCCGATCCCCTCGGACACGTGCTGCGTACCCCCGAACGGAAAGGCTTTCATCATGACTGCTCTGATCCGTAAGGCCGCTCTGACCGCAGCCGGTTTTGCCTTCGTCGGTGGGGCCGTCGCCGGCCCGATGACCGCCGCGCACGCCGCTCCGGCCGACACCGCCAAGCCGGTCGCCTCGGTCCAGCAGGACCGCAAGCCCGGCGGCGAGCGCGAGCTGAACGTCCGCTACGAGGCGCAGTCGACCTTCTACAACTGCGGCCCCCGCCGCGACCCGTAACGCACTGAGCGTCCAGGGCAAGGTCATCAGCCAGGACGCGATGGCCAAGGAGATGGGCACCACCGAGGACGGCACGAACTCCGTCAACGACATCACCCCGGTGCTCAACAAGGAGACCGGCCGCAACGCCTACCACAGCACCGAGCTCCCCGCCGACAAGGTCGACGGCAAGCACATCGACCAGCTGCGCGCCGACATCGTCCGCGCTGTCGACGACGGCCGCGCCGTGGTCGCCAACATCGCCGGCACCGCCACGGACACCGACGGCACCGCCCACTCGTACGAGGGCGGCCACTACCTGAGCGTCGTCGGCTACTCGGATGGCGGCAAGACGGTGACGATCGCCGACTCCGCCAACCCGGACCAGGCGTCCTACCGGATGACCGTCGAGGACCTGGCCGGCTGGATCGCCAGCCGCGGCTACTCCTCCTGACGCACGCACCACATCACGAAGGGCCTGCCCCGCACGGGGCAGGCCCTTCGTCGCGTCAGCGGTCGGTGCCCGCCCGGACCGGCTCGGCCTCGTCCGGCGCCGGCTCGGTCTCCAGCCGGCGGGCCCGGCGGCGCAGCCACCAGGTGCTGCCGAGCCCGGCGAGCACCGCGATGACCAGCCCGGCCCAGGAGATGTCCTTGAGCCAGTGCTCGGCCACCCGGCCGAGGGTGAAGAGCAGGTAGGTCGTGCTGAAGGCCCAGACCAGGCCGCCGGCCGCGTTCGCCATCAGGAACCGCCGGTACGGCACGTGCAGTGCGCCGGCCAGCGGACCGGCGAGGATCCGCAGCAGCGCCACGAACCGACCGAAGAAGACCGCCCAGACGCCGTGCCGGGCGAAGCTCTGCTCCGCCTGGGCGAGCTGCGCCGGCCCGAGGTGTTTCGGGAATCGCCGGCCCAGCCGGGCGAGCAGCGGACGGCCGCCCCGGCGCCCCACCGCGTATCCGATGGAGTCGCCGACGATGGCGCCGGCGGCCGCGGCGGTGGCCACCCACTCCGGCTCCACCACTCCGGTGGCGGCGAGCAGGGCCGAGCTGACCAGCACGATCTCGCCGGGCAGCGGGACGCCCATGCTCTCCACGCCGATCACCCCGGCGACGATCAGGTAGAGCACGCCCGGGGGCAGCGCCGAGAGCCAGTGCTGTACGTCGACCACCCGCCACCCCTTCCGGTCCGACCTCGAACCCTACCCCCGCCCGGGCGTCCGGGCAGGGCGCTCGTGGACCGCCCACCCGGCCAGGGTCACGAGCCGATCGGGGCGAGGAACTCCAGTCGGTTGCCGTGCGGGTCGTGGGCGTGGAAGCGGCGCATTCCGGGGATCTCCTCGTCACCCCAGCTGACCGGGTGTCCGGCCGCCGCCAGCCGCGCGGCGAGGTCGTCGAGGTCGGGACGGAGCAGCGCGGGGTGCGCCTTGCGGGCGGGCCGGAAGCCGTCCTCGACGCCGAGGTGGAGCTCCGCGTCGTACCCGGTGAACCAGCAACCACCGCGGGCGGCGAGGGCCGGGGGTTTCGGCTTCTCGACCAGGCCGAGCAGGCCGGCGTAGAAGGCCCGCGAGGCGTCCTCGGAGCCGCGCGGGCAGGCGAGCAAGACGTGATGGATCATGGTGGCACCTCCTCGTCCCGAACCCTGGCACGAGGTTGCGCGAATAGCAAGACGGACGTACGGTTTTGTTGGAAGCGCGGACCGGCGGTTAGTGTCACCTAATCTCGGCGACACCCCGACCGGTGCGACAGACTGCTCAGGACTACTCACGGTCGCTGGTGTGAAGGAGTACGACGTGGCGAGCCTCGACACCTTCGGTGCGAAGACCCAGCTACGCGTCGGAGACGCGAGCTACGAGATTTTCAAGATCGACAAGGTGGACGGCCACGACCGGCTGCCGTACAGCTTGAAGATTCTGCTGGAGAACCTGCTGCGGACCGAGGACGGCGCGAACATCACCGCCGACCACATCCGCGAGCTCGGCGGCTGGGATCCCACCGCCGACCCGAGCGTGGAGATCCAGTTCACCCCGGCGCGGGTGCTCATGCAGGATTTCACCGGCGTGCCCTGCGTGGTCGACCTGGCCACCATGCGCGAGGCGGTCCGCGACCTCGGCGGCGACGCCACCAAGGTGAACCCGCTCGCCCCCGCCGAGCTGGTCATCGACCACTCGGTCATCGCCGACCTGTTCGGCCGTGCGGACGCCTTCGAGCGCAACGTCGAGCTGGAGTACGAGCGCAACAAGGAGCGGTACCAGTTCCTGCGCTGGGGCCAGACCGCGTTCAACGAGTTCAAGGTCGTCCCGCCGGGCACCGGCATCGTGCACCAGGTCAACATCGAGTACCTGGCCCGGACGATCATGGAGCGCAACGGCCAGGCGTACCCGGACACCGTGGTCGGCACCGACTCCCACACCACGATGGTGAACGGCCTGGGCGTGCTCGGCTGGGGCGTCGGCGGCATCGAGGCCGAGGCAGCGATGCTCGGCCAGCCGGTCAGCATGCTCATCCCGCGGGTCGTCGGCTTCAAGCTGCACGGCGAGATGCCCGCCGGCACCACCGCCACCGACCTGGTGCTCACCATCACCGAGATGCTGCGCCGGCACGGCGTGGTCGGCAAGTTCGTCGAGTTCTACGGCCCCGGCGTGAGCGCGGTGCCGCTGGCCAACCGGGCCACCATCGGCAACATGTCGCCGGAGTACGGCTCGACCGTGGCGATCTTCCCGATCGACGCCGAGACCATCCGCTACCTGGAGCTGACCGGCCGGGACGCCGCGCAGGTCGCGCTCGTCGAGGCGTACGCCAAGGAGCAGGGCCTCTGGCACGACCCCCACCACGAGCCGGAGTACTCCGAGCGCCTGGAGCTCGACCTCGGCACCATCGAGCCGTCGCTCGCCGGCCCGAAGCGCCCGCAGGACCGGGTGCCGCTGGGCAGCGCCAAGACGCTGTTCCGCTCGGCCCTCACCGACTACGTGGCCGACGAGGAGAGCGGCGGCGACCGCGACCTCAAGCCGGGCGTACCCCGCGAGAAGCTGCCGGCCGGCGCGCACGGCCCGGCCGACGAGGCCAGCGCCGAGTCCTTCCCGGCCAGCGACCCGCCGGCCAACGACTTCAGCGACCCGGCCGACGAGCCGCGCGACCTGGAGCAGGCGGCGGTCGGCTCGGGCGGGCGGGCCAGCAACCCGATCCGGGTCACCGGCGCCGACGGCGTCGAGTACGAGCTGGACCACGGCGCAGTGGTGATCGCCGCGATCACCTCATGCACCAACACCTCCAACCCGCAGGTGATGATCGGCGCCGCGCTGCTGGCCCGGAACGCGGTCGACAAGGGCCTGAGCCGCAAGCCGTGGGTCAAGACCACCCTGGCGCCCGGCTCCAAGGTCGTCATGGACTACTACGAGCGCGCCGGCCTCACGCCGTACCTGGACAAGCTCGGCTTCAACCTGGTCGGTTACGGCTGCACCACCTGCATCGGCAACTCCGGCCCGCTGCCGGAGGAGGTCTCCGCGGCGGTCAACGAGAACGACCTCGCGGTGGTCTCCGTGCTCTCCGGCAACCGGAACTTCGAGGGCCGGATCAACCCGGACGTCAAGATGAACTACCTGGCGTCCCCGCCGCTGGTCGTCGCGTACGCGCTCGCCGGCACGATGGACATCGACCTGGCCAACGAGCCGATCGGCGAGGACAGCGAGGGCAACCCGGTCTACCTGCGGGAGATCTGGCCGAGCAGCTCCGAGATCCAGGACGTCATCGCCCAGGCGATCGGCGCCACCGGGTTCAGCGCCGCGTACGCGGACGTGTTCGCCGGTGACCAGCGCTGGCAGTCGCTGCCCACCCCGACCGGTGACACGTTCGCCTGGGAGAACGACTCCACCTACGTCCGCAAGCCCCCGTACTTCGAGGGCATGGAGCGGGAGCCGAAGGCGGTCGTCGACATCACCGGCGCCCGCGTGCTGGCAAAGCTCGGCGACTCGGTGACCACCGACCACATCTCCCCGGCCGGCTCGATCAAGGCCGACTCCCCCGCCGGCAGGTACCTCGCCGAGCACGGCGTGCCGCGCCACGAGTTCAACTCGTACGGCTCCCGCCGAGGCAACCACGAGGTGATGATCCGGGGCACCTTCGCCAACATCCGGCTGCGTAATCAGTTGCGGCTGCCGGGCGCCGGTTCCGATGCGGGAGCTGCGCTCCCTGAAGGTGGCTTCACGGTCAACCATCTGACCGGCGAGCAGAGCTCGATCTACGACGCGTCGGTGGCCTACCAGGAGGCGGGCATCCCGCTGGTCGTGCTGGCCGGCAAGGAGTACGGCTCCGGCTCGTCGCGGGACTGGGCGGCCAAGGGCACCATGCTGCTCGGCGTCCGGGCGGTCATCGCCGAGTCGTACGAGCGGATCCACCGCTCCAACCTGATCGGCATGGGCGTGCTGCCGCTGCAGTTCCCGGTCGACGTGACCGCGGAGTCGCTCGGGCTCACCGGCACCGAGACGTTCTCGTTCAGCGGCGTGACGGCGCTGAACGAGGGCGAGACCCCGCGCACGGTGAAGGTCACCACGGACACCGGCGTCGAGTTCGACGCGGTGGTCCGGATCGACACCCCGGGTGAGGCGGACTACTACCGGCACGGCGGCATCCTGCAGTACGTGCTTCGCCGGATGATCGCCAGCTGACGTACGGCCCGACAGGGCCCCTTCCCGCCGGGCGGGGAGGGGCCCTTCGGCCATTTCCGGGGGCGCGGGCCGACGGGTGGACGCGTCGACGGGCGACGGGCGACGGGCGACGGGTCACGTTCCTCAGTGGTCCAGGTCCGCGAACGGGCGCAGCTCCAGACGCCCGCCCCGGGCCATCGGGTGGGTGCGGGCGACCTCGATCGCCTCGTCCAGGTCGGCGCAGTCGAGCAGGTCGAAGCCCACGATCACCTCCTTGGTCTCGGCGAACGGGCCGTCGGAGACCAGCAGTTCACCGTTGCGGACCCGGACCGTGGTGGCCGCGGACGTCGGCGCCAGGGTGTCACCCTGCAGCCGTCGGCCACGGCTGTCGTTCTCGGTCACCCACGCCTCGATGTCGGGCTCGTCGGCCCGGTCCGTGTCCGGCGCGGTGTCGGTGCAGACGAACATCATGTACTTCATCCGTACGCTCCTCGGTGTCTCGATCTCACCAGGGTGACGAACGGGCGGCGCGATTCCGGACCGGCGTACCCGAAAATTTTCGGGACCGGACCGGACCGGCGGCGCGTGGGTCAGTCCGTGGCGGCGGCGGCGCCGCGCCGCGCCTCCCGGGTCTTCATAGCGTGCTCCATCAGGGTGATCAGCACCTCCTTGCTCGACTCCCGCTGCCGGGCGTCGCAGAGCAGCACCGGCACCCCGGGGTCGAGGTTGAGCGCCGCCTGCACCTCGTCGAGCCGGTACTGGCGGGCGCCCTCGAAGCAGTTCACCGCCACCACGAACGGGGTGCCCCGTCCCTCGAAGTAGTCGATCGACGGGAAGCAGTCGGCCAGCCGTCGGGTGTCGGAGAGCACCACCGCGCCGATCGCGCCGAGGGCCAGCTCGTCCCAGACGAACCAGAAGCGGTCCTGGCCGGGCGTGCCGAACAGATAGAGCACCAGGTCGTCGCTGATGGTGATCCGGCCGAAGTCCATCGCCACGGTGGTGGTCGTCTTGCCCTCCACCCCGGAGAGGTCGTCGATCCCGACGCCGGTCTCGGTCAGCACCTCCTCGGTGCGCAGCGGCCGCGTCTCGCTCACCGCGCCGACCATGGTGGTCTTGCCGACGCCGAAGCCACCGGCGACCAGGATCTTGATCGCGGTGGGCAGCGGGGCCGCTCCCGCCGGCCGCTCAGAGTGCCCGTAGTCCATTGATAACCGCCTCGAAAACGCTGTCGTCGGGAAGGCCGGCGGTCGTGCGCGGCTCTCGGACCTGCACCAGGCTGCGCTCCACCAGGTCGCCGAGGAGGACGCGGACGGTGCCCACCGGCAGGTCCAGGTGGGCGGCGACCTCGGCCACGGACTGCATCCGCTGGCAGAGGCCGATGATCGCCATGTGCTCGGGGCCGAGCCCGGCCTCGGGCGTCACGTCCGCCCGGGTCGCCGTCACCAGGGAGATCAGGTCGAAGGTGCCGACCGGGCGGGCCCGGCCGCGGGTGACCGCGTACGGACGGACGACCGGTCCCGCGTGGTCGTCCACCCACTGGTCCTGCGTGGACTCGCCCTGCACCGTCACCGCGGCTACTTCTCGTCAGCCGGCTGATCGGGAAGCCGGGACGGCGAGGCGACAAACTTGCCGACCCGGGTCACCAGCATCGCCATCTCGTACGCGATCAGGCCGACGTCGGAGTCCTCGGCGGCGAGGACGGCCAGGCAGGCGTTGCGGCCGGCCGCGGTGACGAAGAGGAACGAGGACTGCATCTCGATGATGGTCTGCTGCACCTGCCCGCCGCCGAACCGCTTGCCGGCGCCGCGGGCCAGGCTCTGGATGCCGGCCGCCATCGCCGCCAGGTGCTCGCCGTCGTCCCGGCTCAGCCCTTGTGACGAGGCCATCATCAGCCCGTCGGTGGAGAGCGCAACAGCGTGTTCGGCCTGCTTCACCCGGCCGACCAGATCATCCAGCAACCACGTCAGGTCGGCACTCGAAGCCGTCTTCTGCGCCACTCGTCGTCCTCTTCTCCCCCGGCTGTGTCGCCGTGCTCGTCTGGAGCCTGCCGTCCCACGCTGCGCGCGGGGTCACCACGTCGTCGGCGCCGTTTCAGGTCGTCTGCTGGTCGCCGGAGTCCCGCCCGCTCCCGGCCTGCGGTTCACCGCCCGTGCCACCGAGCAACCGCGCCGCGTCGGTACGCCCGCGCCGGGTGCCCGTCTGGTAGGAGCTCATCATCCGGCGGACCTGCTCGGGAGCCCGTACCGTGTCCTCGTCCTCGTCCTCGTCCGGCGCCGTCGGCTCATCCCGCAGCTCGGGCACGATGTTGGCCTGCCGCACCCGGACCGGCAGCCCGGAATCGGTGCGCGGTGCCTTGGCCGCTACGGGCGGCGGCGCGCTCGGACCGTCGGCGTCGGTGGGCCCGGCGGCGGATGCCGACGGCAGT
>JAEVHO010000256.1 GCA_016802835.1 Micromonospora sp. ATA32
GAGATTGACGGCGACGCCGATCTTCCCGCGACGACCGTCAACCCATGATCACGTCAGGTCGGGTAGGTCGGGGTCAGATGGGCTCGCCGGTGGAGGGTCCGCCGGCGGGGTCGTGCGGGGTTCGGGCCCGCGGGTCGTCGGCGGTACGCGCCCGCGCCGCCTCGTCCGCCCAGTCCTGACCGCGTTCCTCGTCCTGTTCCCGCCGGTCCCGCTCGGCGGTCTGCTGCCTGGGCCTCTCGGGTTGCTGAACCATGGCGATCCTCGCGATCCGTCGGGGCGCGGCTGCGCCAGCACCGGTCGTGCGGTCCCCCCGCGGCTACCCGGCGGGGCGGGGGACAAACCCAGGGGCACCCCCGCTTGCTTCCGGCCGGTGTGGGTAGTCGTCTCCCCGGCCGGCGTGGTGACCGGCGGTTGCGGAGGTTGGAGATGGACGCGGACAGCGGTGAAGTGCTGATCCCGGTGGCCGGCGCCGGGTTGCCGGCCGACCTGACCCTTCCCGACGAACCGGCGGGGGTGGTGCTCTTCGCGCACGGCAGCGGCAGCTCCCGGCGCAGCCCCCGAAACGTCGCGGTGGCCCGGGTGCTCAACCGCGTAGCGCTCGCCACCGTGCTGGTCGACCTGCTCACGCCGGAGGAGGACGCGGTGGACGCCCGGACCGCCGAGCTGCGCTTCGACATCGGGATGCTCGCCGACCGGCTGGCCGCCATCGTCGACTGGATGGGCGCCGAGTCGTCGCTGAGTCCGCTGCCGGTCGGCCTGTTCGGCGCGAGTACCGGCGCCGCCGCCGCCCTGGTCGCCGCGGCCGCCCGCCCGGACCGGGTCCGGGCGGTGGTCTCCCGGGGCGGCCGGCCCGATCTCGCCGGCGCCGCGCTGTCCGGGGTACGCGCGCCGACCCTGCTGCTGGTGGGGGGCCTGGACGAGGAGGTGATCACGCTGAACGAGCGGGCGATGGACGCGCTGCCCGACGGCGTGGCGGAACTGCGGGTGATCCCCGGCGCCACCCACCTGTTCGAGGAGCCGGGCACGCTGGAGCAGGTGGCGCGCGAGGCGGCCGACTGGTTCGCCACCCGTCTCCGCCCCGTCTGACCGACTGCCGCGCGCGCCCTCAATCGGCCCATGGACGACGCCCCGCAGGATCATGCGGTAGAGCCCGACGCCGGCGCCCTGCGTTTGCGTCCCGAGGCGCAGGGAACGCAGGAACGAGCTGATGGAGGAGGACTGGCATGGGTGACTTCATGGACAAGGCGAAGGACTTCGCGGACAAGCACGACAAGCAGGTCGACCAGGGCCTGGAGAAGGCCGGCGACACGGCCGACAAGCGCACCGGGGGCAGGCACGAGGACCAGATCGACAAGGGTGTCGACATGGCCCAGCAGCGCACCGGCGAGGGCGACCAGTCCCGCTGATCCGCCCGGTCGCTTCTCCCGGGTCGCCGCAAGGCGGCCCGGGAGAAGCGTTTCCGGGCCCCGGCAGCCCACCTCGGACACTGGTCAGCATCGATCACTCTCGCTACGATCCGCAATCGGGGCATGACTCAGGGTCGAGTCGTGCGCAGCGGACCGGCGGGAGCCCCGCACCACGCCCCGGCAGCAGGAGACCGGCATCCTCGCCATGGACCCGGCCAGGGCGGCCGGTCACCGGCCAGGGTGGCGGACCCCGTTGACGTTGACCCGCAGGGTGAACAGCGAGCTGGACGCGCAGACGAAGAGGTGGTTGCGCTTCGGGCCGCCGAAGGTGAAGTTGGCGACCACCTCCGGCAGGTGCAGCTTGCCCAGCAGCGTGCCGTCGGGGTCGAAGCAGTGCAGCCCGTCGTGCGCGGCGGCCCAGAGCCGGCCGGCCTCGTCGAGGCGTACGCCGTCAAAGGATCCCGCGTCGCAGGTGGCGAAAACACCGCCGTCGCCGAGCTTCCCATCGCCGCCGACGCCGAAGCGCCGGATGTGCCGGTGGCGGGTGTCCACCACGTACAGCGTGGACTCGTCCGGGCCGAAGGCCAGCCCGTTCGGCTGGCCGAAGTCGTCGGCGACGAGGCGTACCTCGCCGCTGTGCGGGTCGATCCGGTAGACGTGGTTGCCGCCGATCTCCGGATCGGCGCGGTTGCCCTCGTAGTCGCTGTCGATGCCGTAGCTCGGGTCGGTGAACCAGATCGACCCGTCGGAGTGCTCCACCACGTCGTTCGGGCTGTTGAGCCGCCGCCCCCGGTAGCGGTCGGCGAGCACGGTATCCGTGCCGTCGGCCTCCGTCCGGGTGACCCGGCGATTGCCCTGTTCGCAGCTGACCAACCGGCCGCACCGGTCGACGGTGTGTCCGTTGGCGTAGCCGGCCGGCTGGCGGAACACCCCGACCGCGCCGGTGGTCTCGTCCCAGCGCAGCAACCGGTCGTTGGGGAATGTCGCTGAACAGCAGGTACCGCCCGGCCGGGAAGTACGCCGGACCTTCCAGCCACCGGCCCCCGGTGTACAGGCACTCCACCCACTCGTCGCCGTTGACCCGGCGGAACCGCTCGTCGAGGACCTCGAAACGGGTCCTGAACCGGTCAACCATCACTGCCTCCCACCGTGAGACACGTTCAGTGTGAAGGTAACATGGCCGAACCAGAATCCGAGGTTATGAGTTTCGCCGAACTGCATACGGAAATGGGATGCTGTGGACGACATCGACCGGGCCCTGCTGGCCGCCCTGCAGCGCGACGCGAACCAGCCGTACGCCGCGCTCGCCGCGACCGTCGGGCTCTCCACCGGGGCCGTGCACGAGCGGGTCCGCAAGCTTCGCGAGCAGGGGGTGATCCGGCGGACGACGGTCGACGTCGACCCGGGCGCGGTGGGCCGGGGGGTGCTCGCCTTCGTGATGGTCGAGGCCAACGCCTGGATGGGTGACCAGCCGACCCATGAGGCCCTCGCCGCGCTGCCCGAGGTCGAGGAGGCGCACGTGGTCGCCGGGCCCGCCTCGCTGCTGGTGAAGATCAGGGTCGGCAACCCGGAGCAGCTGCAGGCCAGCCTGCGACGACTGTTCCAGGTGCAGGGGGTGACCGGCACCCGGACGATCGTCGTGCTGGAGACCTTCTTCGAACGACCGCTCGACCCGCGTCCCGACGGCGTCTGACCGGTCGCTGGGATCAGGAGCTGTAACCGCGCTCCGCGATCCAGTTGGCCAACTCGGCGTCTGCCGAGGCCTTGACGTCGGCCCGCAGGCGCTCGATCTGCTCCTTGGTGGTCACCTCGCTCGGTCCTGCGGTCCTTGCTGACGGTCACCGACTGCCCGACAGGGGCTGGCCGTTCGGCCCGATCATGAGACGGGCCGGCGTGCCCGCCCGTGCTCCGGGGGAGCCTCCGGCTGGCCGGGCAGCCGCCGGTCGGCCGTACGCCGCTGGTGGGCCAGCCGGGTGAGGTAGATCAGCGCACCGGCGAGGATGCCCATGTCGTCCAGGTAGATCGGGTCGGGGAGCACGTCGACCGGGAGGATCGTGTAGATCAGCGCACCGTAGAAGGCGACCTTGCCGCCGAGGCCGAGGGCACCGAGCAGCCGCCGCGTCCGGACCACCCGGATCGCCAGCAGCACGGCACCGACCAGCGTCGCCATGGCGACGATGCCGCCCAGGACCACGATGATCCACGCCTCGCGGGACATGCCATGACGCTAGCCGAGCCGGCCCGGTTCCGCCCGGCCAGCGCCGGCCCGCTTCCGATCGGCCATCGCCGCCGCCGGCCCGCTTCCGTCCGAACGCCCACCAGCGTCAGCGGTTCCGGTCGGCACCGCCCGGCGCGTCGCGGCATCATCCCGGGCATCGGTCGTCTCGGTCAGTAGGCGGCGACCGCGGCCCTGCCCCGGGCCACCCCCGCGGTGTCACGCGCCTCCGTCGCCGGCCGGCGGGGCTCGGTGATCGGCAGCAGGGGTTCCTCCTCCGCCCGGCGCCCAGTGGCGGCGAACGCCTCGTCCCGGAGGCTGCGGGCCGCGGCGGCCGCCAGCTCGGCGGCCCGCCAGGCGCCCCCGCTCCCGCTCCCGGGCGGCGTGCTGCCGGGCGAGCAGGTTGTCCCCGTACCGCCCGGCGCAGCACCAGCTCCTGCTCCACCGGGTGCCGGCGAGGATCCCAGCCGTCGCGGTGGGCGAAGACGTGGCTGAGCTGCTCGATCGAGAGCTCCCGCCGCCAGTACGCGTCCAGCGCGGCCCGATGCAGATAGCGCTCCCGGTCGACGTACTCGGCCGGCGTCCGGGTCGTACGCGGCAGGGGCATCTCCCCGACCTCCTCGACCGGCACGGTGACCCCGAACGCGCCGCACCCCGGCGTCCGAGAGCGTCCACCTCGGTGGCGCAGCCGTCGAACCCGGCGTCGGTCAACACCGCGGACTCCACCGGTGACAGTCGCCGGAAGCTGCCGAGCACCGCCACCTCGCCGGTCACCGCCGGGCCGTTCCGCAGCAGGCGTGCCGCGTACGCGGTGCGCCGGAGGCAGGCGTGCGCGAGGCCGCCGAGCACCACCAGGTGGGTGTACCCGGGCAGCGCGGGCGGGGTGGGTCGGACCAGTCCGAGTGCCGTCGCCGAGGCCAGCACCAGCCGGGCGGTGGCCGGGTCGAAGGCCGGTTCGCGGGCCTCCGGGCGTTCCCGACCTCCGCGGTAGTCCCAGTGCCGGGCGGAGAAGGCGTCCAGGGCCGCCAGCACCTCCGCCAGGTCACCGGACGGCCAGTCGCCGCCGAACCGGTGGACCAGGGCGCGCAGCGGCGCGGCGGTGATCCAACGGGCGACCCCGGTCAGGATGCCGTCCGGCGTCGCGCCGGCCCCGGGCAGCGGTACGTCAGACTCGGGCACGGCCGGATCGTACCGACCCGGCGACCGGTGCACAGGCGGGCGGAGCGCAGAACCGGTCGCCGGCGTCCTGACGTTGTGTCAGCCCGGACCGGTGCCTTCGCTACACAGTGACGGTTGTCCCTGCCCGTCGGTGGTGAAAGCGTGCGGTAACCGCGATCCGCCCCCGCTGAAGGGTACGACGATGACCACCGACGATCTGCTGGCCCGGCACCGGGCCGTCCTCCCGTCCTGGATGCCGATGTACTACGACGAGCCGATCGAGCTGGTCGCCGGCTCCGGCCGCCGGGTGACCGACGCGGGGGGTCGCAGCTACCTGGACTTCTTCGGCGGCGTGCTGACCAACATGATCGGCTACGACATCCCGGAGATCCGGGAGGCGGTCGAGCGGCAGCTGCGCACCGGCATCGTGCACAGCTCCACCCTCTACCTGATCCGGCAGCAGGTGGAGCTGGCCGAGAAGGTCGCCAGGCTCTCCGGCATCCCGGACGCCCGGGTGTTCTTCACCAACTCCGGCACCGAGGCGAACGAGGCGGCGCTGCTGGTCGCCACCAACCACCGCCGCTCGCACCAGATCCTCGCGGTGCGCAACAGCTACCACGGCCGGTCGTACGCGGCGATGGGCATCACCGGCAACCGCAGCTGGTCGGCGAGCGCACTGAACCCGCTGCAGGTGGCCTGGCTGCACTCCGGCGAGCGGCTGCGCGGCCTGCTGGCCCGCCTCGAGGAAGGCGACCGGATCGACGCCGCGGTGGAGGACCTGCGCGAGGTGCTCGCCACCCAGACCGCCGGCGACGTGGCCTGCCTGATCGCCGAGCCGATCCAGGGCGTCGGCGGCTTCGTGACCCCGCCGGACGGGCTCTTCGCCGCCTGGAAGAAGGTCCTCGACGAGCACGGCATCCTGTTGATCTCCGACGAGGTGCAGACCGGCTGGGGGCGCACCGGCGAGCACTTCTGGGGCTACCAGGCGCACGGCGTCACCCCGGACCTGCTCACCTTCGCCAAGGGCGTCGGCAACGGCTTCGCCCTGGCCGGCGTGGTGGGCCGGGCCGACGTGCTGGAGGCGGTGCCGGCGATCAGCTTCTCCACCTTCGGCGGCAACCCGGTCTCCACCGCCGCCGGCAACGCCGTACTCGACTATCTGCGCGACCACGACCTGCAGGCGAATGCGGCCCGGACCGGCGCGATCCTCGCCGACGGCCTGCGGGCCGCGGTGGGCGACCTCGACTGCGTCGCGGAGGTACGCGGCAAGGGTCTGATGCTCGGCGTGGAGTTCGTCCGCCCGGGCACCCTGGAGCCGGACCCGGCGCTGACCGCGCGGGTCTTCGAGGCGTGCCGGGCCGGTGGGCTGCTGGTCGGCAAGGGCGGCCTGTACGGCAACGTGCTGCGGATGGGCCCGCCGCTCACGTTGACCGAGGACGAGGCTCGCGAGGGCCTGGCGATCCTGGTGGACGCGATCCGGTCGGCGGCGGCCGCGGCGGTGTCGGCGTGAGCGCGGGTGCCGGCGAGTTCCCGACCATCGGGCACTTCGTCGACGGCAAGCGGTTCGGCGGCTCGTCCGAGCGGCGCGGTGACGTGTTCGACCCGGCGACCGGTCGGCGTACCGGAACGGTGGAGCTGGCCTGCGCCGCGGACGTCGCGGTCGCGGTGCAGGCCGCCGAGCGGGCCGCGCGGGCCTGGCGGGACGTGTCGCTGGCGAAGCGGACGGCGGCGCTCTTCGCCTTCCGCGAGCTGGTCCACGCCCGGCGGGACCGGCTCGCCGAGGTGATCACCGCCGAGCACGGCAAGGTGCTCGCCGACGCCGCCGGCGAGGTGCAGCGCGGGCTGGAGGTCATCGAGTACGCCTGTGGCATCCCCTCGGCGCTGCGCGGCGGGTTCAGCGAGAACGTCTCCACCGAGGTCGACTCGTACAGCCTGCGGCAGCCGCTCGGCGTGGTCGCGGTGATCTCGCCGTTCAACTTCCCGGCGATGGTGCCGCTCTGGTTCGTGCCGGTCGCGGTGGCCTGCGGCAACGCGGTGGTGCTGAAGCCGAGTGAGAAGGACCCGAGCGCGGCGCTGCTGCTGGCCGAGTGGTTCGCCGAGGCGGGTCTGCCCGATGGCGTCCTGAACGTGGTCAACGGCGACAAGGAGGCGGTCGACGCGCTGCTCGACCACCCGTCGGTGAAGGCCGTCTCGTTCGTCGGCTCCACCCCGGTCGCCGGGTACGTGCACCAGCGCGGCACCGCCGCCGGCAAGCGGGTGCAGGCGCTCGGCGGGGCGAAGAACCACATGGTGGTGCTCCCGGACGCGGACCTGGACCTGGCCGCCGACGCGGCGGTGAATGCCGGCTTCGGCTCGGCGGGGGAGCGCTGCATGGCGATCTCCGTGCTGGTCGCCGTGGAGCCGGTCGCCGACGGCCTGGTGGAGCGGATCGCCGCCCGGATGGCCGGGCTGCGAACCGGCGACGGCCGGCGCGGTTGCGACATGGGCCCGCTGGTCACCGCCACGCACGCCGACAAGGTCCGGGCCTACGTGGATGCCGGGGTGGCGGCCGGCGCGGTGCCGGTGGTGGACGGCCGGGACGTCACGCCGGACGGCGACGCCGACGGGTTCTGGCTCGGCCCGACCCTCTTCGATCACGTCACCCCGGACATGTCGATCTACACCGACGAGATCTTCGGCCCGGTGCTCAGCGTGGTCCGGGTCGGTTCGTACGACGAGGCGGTCGAGCTGGTCAACGGCAACCCGTACGGCAACGGCACGGCGATCTTCACCAACGACGGCGGCGCCGCCCGGCGGTACCAGCACGAGGTGGAGGTCGGCATGGTCGGGGTCAACGTGCCGATCCCGGTGCCGATGGCGTACTACTCGTTCGGCGGGTGGAAGTCCTCGCTCTTCGGGGACCTGCACGCGCCCGGCGGTACCAGCACGAGGTGGGAGGTCGGCATGGTCGGGGTCAACGTGCCGATCCCGGTGCCGATGGCGTACTACTCGTTCGGCGGGTGGAAGTCCTCGCTCTTCGGGGACCTGCACGC
>JAEVHO010000257.1 GCA_016802835.1 Micromonospora sp. ATA32
CGAGGCCAACATCGCCCGCGCCACCCGACGCGCCAACCGCCGCCCCCACGACCTCATCACCGCCGTGACCAGCAGCATCCCGACAACGCAATGACCCTGCGTCGTGCGCCTGGTCTCTCACCTTCACTGCGAGCCCGTTCAGGCTCGTCGCGACTTGCAGCAGCCGGACGCCCTACCGACGCCGCAACAACAGTTGGCTATCGCGATCGCCTGCGGCCGCCCGCTTCGCCAACCGCCAAGCAGAACACACGGTCCTCAGGCACATGTCGCCGCAACTCACGAACAAAACCAGTTGGGCGAGTCTCTGCCCCACCCGCTCGCCTGGGCTGACCGGACTCAGCGCTGGCGGGCTCGGGCGTGCAGGGCGGCCCGCAGCGCCGGCCCGAAGATGCGCCGCACTTCGGCCGAGGGCAGGGCGGCGATGGAACGGATCGGGTTCAGGTACCGCGTGAAGATCAGGCCGCCGATCACGCCGACCGCCGCGGTGGCGCGCTCCGTCGCGTCCGGGCCGCCGAGAAATTCAGCAATGCGGACGAGGAGCTCACTTTCCAGGTAGCCGCGGAAGGCGCGCATCGTTTCGGCGTCCTGCAACGCCATGCGGTTTTCGGTGGGCTCGGTGGCGTCCCACAGGCTCGTGACCGAGGTGAGAAGCCGGTCGGCGAGGCCGGCCTGGTCACCCTGCAGGGCTTGGTCGAGCGCGGTGGACTCGACGCACAGCAGGTTCAGCGACTGGCCGAAGAGGCCCTGCTTGGAGCCGAAATGGTAGCTGATCAGCGCCGAGTCGACGCTCGCCGCGGCGGCGACCGCGCGGACTGTCGTGCCCTTGTACCCGTGCTCCAGGAACAGCTCGCGGGCGGCCTCGGCGATGCGGGCCTTGGTGTCGGGATTGCCGCGGGGCCGGCCCGCGTTTTATTCAGCACAGTTGAATATTGCGCTCCTGGCGCGGCATCGTCAAACCACCAACCCCGCAACGAGGAGCGAGCACATGCGTACTGTCATCTTCGGCGCCACCGGCCCAACCGGCCGCCACCTCACCGCGCAGGCCCTGGCCGCCGGCCATCAGGTCACCGCGGTCACCCGCCGCCCGGGCAGCATCCAGCCCCGCGCCGGCCTCACCGTGATCACCGCCGACGTCGCCAACCCCGACGCCGTCGAACGTGCCGTCGCCGGCGGCGACGCCGTCCTATCCAGCCTGGGGGTGCCGCTTTCCCCCAAACCGATCACGGTGTACTCGTTGGGCAACGCGAACATCGTGGCGGCGATGCACCGGCACGGGGTGAAGCGGCTGGTCACGGTCAGCTCCAGCGTCATGGATCCGACGTGGCGACCGACCGGCGAGTTCTTCTTCAACAACATCATGGACCCGCTGGTCAACCGCAGGCTGGGCCGCACCGCGCACGAGGACATGCGCCGCATGGAAGCCCTCGTCCGCGACAGCGACCTGGACTGGACGCTCGCCCGGCCGTCCGGGCTGTTCGATCACCCGACCGTCACGCGGTACCACGTTGAGGACAACGTCGCGGACGGGTTGTTCACGGCGCGCGCGGATCTGGCGGCGAGCATGGTGGCACAGCTGACCGACGACCGGTTCATCCGGCGGGCGATGGCGGTGATCACCACCGAGGTCAGGCCGAGCATCGCAGGCCTGATCTGGCGCGAGGCCGTCGCGAAAAAGAAGTGACGCCGCCGGCAGCTAGAGGCCCTAGCGAAGCGGCGGGGGGCGCGGCGTTCCTCGCCGAGCCGCACCAATGCACGCTGACGACGCTGCGGCCGGACGGCTCGCCGCACGTCACGGCCGTCCGGTTCACCTGGGACCCGGCCACCGGCCTGGCCCGGGTACTGACCGTCGCGTCCAGCCGCAAGGCCCGCAACGTGGCGCGCTCTCCCGAGGGCCGCATCGCGGTGTGCCAGGTCGCGGGGTTCCGCTGGATCACCCTCGAAGGCACCGCGACCGTGTCCAACGACGCGGCGCGGGTCGCCGAGGGCGTACGCCGCTACCTCCGCCGGTACCTGTCCGCACCGCCAGCCCCACCCGACCGCGTCGTGATCGAGATCGCGGTCGACCGCATCCTCAGCCTCAACCTCTGAAAGGTCATGTCATGCCCACCACTGCTGTTCTCGACGTCGGGAAATGATGGGCTGCCGCAACTCCGCGAGGCCGGCCGGCTCTACATGCTCCCTGATCACATTCCGACCACCATGGTCCGGCTGAAGGAGCGGATGGCCGAGCCCGGCTGGGACATCCCCCCAGAGCGACCCGGCTCGGGAGCCCACGCGGCGCGGGAGCCCACGCGGCGCGCGCCCTACCCAGACGAGGCAGATGCCCGGGCGGCATCGACATCCTTCAGACCGCACCCACAATTAGGCACGTAACGGGTGACGGATTGGCGCGTTGCGTGTCCCAGCATTTGAACCGATGAGGGCCAGGGGTCGGAATTCAAGATCAAGACTAACCGGGCTCGATGGAACCCCGTCGGACAGGGCGGGACGCAGGGCACGACGTCGGAGGATCACCATCCGAGCACCAATCCGCCTACTAGGGACGGTAAAACAAAGGCACCTGACCTGCGTTTCCACAGCTCAGGTGCCTTTTGATCTTGTGCGCCCGAAGGGACTCGAACCCCTAACCTTCTGATCCCTAGTCAGCTGGCCGCGTCGGCGGTCGTCGGCATCTCGACGGAGAGCCAGATCGGCTGCCAGTCCGCCATCTCGTGGTAGCGGCGCAGCTCGGCCAGGCCGGCCACCGACCCGCTCCAGGCCGCGTACGGCGGGTTCTGCTCGTCGAAGCCGCTCTGCACGAAGGTCAGCTTCGTCTTCCCGTCGGACTCGGCCAGCTCCCAGGTGGTGACGCCGACCGGTCCCCAGTCGACCGACAGCTTCCGGCCGGGCTCCACGTCGATCACCTTCGCGGCGTAACCGGTTTCGAAGCCGCCCATGGCGTACCGGCCGCCGACCCAGGGCTCGATGCCGATCGGGTAGCCGAACCAGGCGCTGGCCTGCTCGGAGTCGGTCAGCGACTCGTACACGGCGGCCATCGGCGCGGCGATCACCAGCTCACCGCACAGGTCGGCGGAGGTGAAGTCGGTCCGGGGCAGCAGCGGGCGGCCCTCCAGGTGCGCGGCCAGGTTGGCGATCGACAGCGACCAGTACGTCTGGAGGGCCCCCCGGATGCTGCTGCCGCTCATCGCCTCGGCGAAGTCGAAGTGGCTCTGGGTCAGCGTGATCACCGTCGAGTCGGGGCCCTCGGCCCGCGGGTCGATCCCGGTCGTGGTCTCCACACCGTCGAGCAGCCAGGCGAAGCGCAGGCTGTGCTCGTCGGCGTGGATCAGCCGCTGGTGCGGGGCGTCGCCCTCGGGGGTGTACCGCCCCCAGAACTCGTACCGCTGCGGCAGCTCGACCTCGGCGTGCTCGGCGAGCCAGACGCGCAGCTCGGCCGGGTCGGTCAGGGCGCGACGGACGGTCTCGACCGGCGCGGCGAGGCGGGCGTTGATGATCAACGGTTCACTCACGGTCTTCTCCCTTGGGATAGCAGGCCACGGCGAGTTTGAAGGCGTCACCTTCGGCGCCCCCGTAGCGGGTGAAAAGGTCCTGCAGCGCGGTCTGCAGGTCGTGCAGGAACTGCTGGCGTTGCTCGGCCGGCACCCGGATCTCCCCGGAGACCCCGATGGAGGGCAGCTCGGGAGCGGCGCGGTCGAGCGCGGCGACGTCGGCCTGGACCTCCTCCATCAGGTCCAGCAGGTAGCCCAGGCTCAGCTCGTCGCGGGCCCGGCGCAGGCCGATCCGGCCGATGAGTCGGGGCGAGAGCCAGTACGACCGGGCGGCGGCCTGGTAGATGCCCTCGGTGATGCCGCGCACCTTGCGCTCGGACACCTGCTCGACCAGCCCGGCCGCCACCAGCTGCTTGACGTGGTAGTAGACGCGCTGCGGCGTCTGCGCCAGCCGGGCGGCGACCTCGGTGCAGGTGCCCGGCTCGGCCAGCTGCCGCAGCACCTCGACGCGCTGCGGCTTGAGCAGGACCTCGGCCTGCTCAAGCTGTTCCAGGTACAGGACGTCTCTCATAACAAAATCAGCTTGTACGTAAAAAACTTCTTTGTCAATGGGTTCGGGAGAAGGGGCGGCCGGTCGACCGCCCCTTCTCCTCCGCGATGCGTCAGGGCGTCCAGTCCGGACGCAGCGGGTACGACGTGACGCCCTTCGGGCCGTTGTGGGTGGCGAGCACCTGGTGCAGCTGGATGTCGTTACGCTCGAACGCCATCCGGGAACCGGCCATGTAGAGGCCCCACACCCGGGCGGTGCCGGCGCCCACCTCGGCCACGCACTCGTCCCAGTGCGCCACCAGGTTGCGGCACCAGGCCGCGAGGGTCAGCGCGTAGTGCTGCCGCAGGTTCTCCTCGTGGTGCACCTCCAGCCCGGCGTCGTGCACCTCGCTGATCAGCCGCCCCGGGCCGGCCAGCTCACCGTCCGGGAAGACGTACCGGTCGATGAACGCGCCCGAGCGGTGCGGCGCCCGGTTGTCCGCCCGGGTGATGCAGTGGTTGAGCAACCGCCCGTCGGGGCGCAACCGGTCCCGCAGCGCCCGGAAGTACGCCGGGTAGTTGCGCACCCCGATGTGCTCGGTCAGCCCGATCGAGGAGACCGCGTCGAACTGCTCGCGCGGCGCGTCCCGGTAGTCCAGGTGCCGCACCTCGGCGAGCTTGCCCAGCCCCTCCCGCTCGATCGCCGCCTGTGCCCACTGCGCCTGCGCCTTCGACAGGGTCACGCCGAGGGCCTTGACGCCGTATTCGCGCGCGGCGTGCCGGACCATGCCACCCCAGCCGCAGCCGACGTCGAGCAGCCGCATCCCCGCCTTCAGCCCCAGCTTGCCGGCGACCAGGTCGTACTTGGCCGCCTGGGCCTGCTCCAGCGAGTCGTCCGGGCTGCGGAACACCGCGCAGGTGTACGTCATCGACGGGCCGAGCACCTTCTCGTAGAAGGCGTTCGAGACGTCGTAGTGGTGCTGGATGGCGGTGCTGTCCCGGGTCCGGGAGTGCCGCAGCCCGTTCATCACCCGCCGCCAGCGGGGCAGCGCCTCCTGCGGCGGGGGCGGCGGCGGCATCAGCCGCTCCCAACCCAGCCCGCGCACCAGGTTCAGCCCCTCGGCCAGCGACGGCGTACGCAGCCGCAGCTCGTCCTTGAGCAGCCGCAGCGCCTCGTAAGGATCGCCCGGGTGCACCCCGCTCAGCGCCAGGTCGCCGCTGACGTACGCCCGGGCCATGCCCAGGTCGCCCGGCGCGGTGAGCAGATAGGACAGGCCACGCTCGGAGCGGATCGACAGGGTGACGCCGGCGTCGGCGGGGCCGAGGGCGCTGCCGTCGTACCCGGTGATCCGCACCGGCAGGTCGCCGGTGGTCAGGGTGCGGACGACGTCGGCCACGGTCGGGCCGACCCGCCGGCCTCCCGGCGGCGGGGTGGCGGGGCTGTTCGTCGCCCCCTGATCTCGGTCGGTCAGGCTCATTTTCGTGCAACCGCCTTTTCGTAAAGTCCGGTGAGCCGGTGATCCGGGTCGTAGCGGTCCTTCACGGCGCGCCAGGTCTCCCCGCCGTAGAGCCGGTCAAAGGCCGCCCGGTCGTAGTACGCGTCGGAGTAGAGGGACTTGTGCCCGCCCAGCTCCGACACCGCCCGCTCGATCGAGCGGTTCACGTCGCCGTCCGCGGCGCCTTGGGCGATCGGCACACTGCCCCAGAAGCCGATGTTGACGTAGGTCTGCCCGGCCTGCAGCGGGTAGAGCGGCCAGGCCCGCGCCGAGCCAGGCCCGGCCGGCTCGCGCAGCCGCAGCGGGCAGAGCCAGACCGGCGTCATCCCGACGTTGCCGGCGAACCAGCGCAGGAAGTCGGCCGTCGCGTCGAGGGGGATCTCGACGTCCTGCACCACCCGCTCCCGGGCCGGCTGGCCGCGCCAGCGGTCCACCCGCGCGGCGACCTGGTGCCGGTGCTCCAGCCGGACCAGCCGGTGGTAGATGTCGCTGCGCCGCCACTGCGCCGGCCAGAGCCGGCGGACGACCGGGTGCTGCACCCCGAAGGCCGCCGAGCACCAGAACCAGTCGGTGTCCCAGCGCCAGAGATAGTCGTACGTGCTGAGCGCGTCGCGGGTGCGCCGGCGCAGCGAGCGGTAGTAGATGTCCTGGCCGGTGTAGTCGCTGACCTGCGGCGCATCGTCGGTGAAGCCGCCCAGCACGAGGTAGGCCTCGCCGGGGCTGAACATCACCCCGTCCATCGCGTCGACGGTCTGGCCGGCGAACGACCCGGTGGCCACCACCTCGGCGATCGCGTCGGTGAGCTCCTCCAGCCGGGTGAACCGGATGTTGCGCAGGCCCACCAGGCGGCGGACCGGCTGGAGCTCGATGCGCAGCCGGGTGGCGTACCCGAGGCTGCCCAGCGAGTTGGGGAAGGCGGTGAAGAGGTCGGTGTGCTCGCCGTCGGGGCGGGCGGTGACGATCTCCCCGGCGCCGGTGAGCACGTCGATTTCGAGGACGGACTCGTGCGGCAGGCCGTTGTGGAACGACGTCGACTCGATGCCCAGGCCGGTCACCGCGCCGCCCAGGGTGATCGTGCGCAACTGCGGCACGACCAGCGGCATCAGCCCGTGCGGGAGGGTGGCGTCGACGAGATCCTCGTACGTGCACATGCCCTGCACGTCGGCGGTGCGGGCGGCCGGGTCCACGGCGAGGACGCGGGCGAGGCCGCTCACGTCCAGCCCGGGTGCACTGGTGGCCGTCCTCGGCCGGAACAGGTTGGAGGTGCGTTTGGCCAGCCGCACGGGCTGGCCTGCAGGCACCGCGGCGTACGACCGCCGCAGGGTGTCCACCGCTTGGTCATGGTCAACGGGATGATCCACACGCACAGCGCGCATGAGATCACTCTACGCCCGACGGGTGGCTGTGGTGGGATGTCCACGATGGCCATTTCGCGTCCGACGCGGGCCACCCGGGTTACGGCCACCCTCGCCGCAACCATCGCCGACGTCACCGACCCCGAACCACCCCGCTGACAGTGCGCGCGCGGGCGGGCGGGACGGTGGCCGGGGCGAGCCGGGCGGCATAGCGTGGAGCCATGCCGAAAGCTGTCTGGAACGACGTGGTCCTCGCCGAGAGCGACGACATCGTGCTGGTGGAGGGAAACCACTACTTCCCCCGCTCCACCCTGCGCGACGATCTGATCCGGGAGTCCTCGACGCACACGGTCTGCCCGTGGAAGGGCACCGCCTCCTACTACAGCCTCGAACACGAGGGCCGCAGCAGCGCCGACGCCGTCTGGTACTACCCGGAGCCGAAGCCGGACGCGGAGATGGTCCGCGACCGGGTGGCCTTCTGGAAGGACGTCACCGTCGTCGACTGATCACCTCCCGGGTCGGGCGGCTCCGCCTCCCTGCCCGGCGGCCGGGCCCTCGGGGGCAGGGCGGCTGGCCTCCGGACCCCGTTTTGGGACAGGATGCCCACATGCCCGTCCCCGATGAGCGCAACGAGCCGGCCGGCACCGTCTACGGCGGTCGCCGGCGTCCCGCCCGGGCCTGCCCCAAGATCCGTTGATGCGGACCGCCCTGGTCACCGGCCTGGTGGGCGTACTCCTCGGGGTGTTCTTCGCCACCGGCGTGCTCGGCGGCGGCGGCGAGTCGGTGGTGCCGGCATCCGCCTCGACGGGCGCCGCGTCGACGCCGACTCAGCCCGCCGCAGCGACCAGCGCGCC
>JAEVHO010000258.1 GCA_016802835.1 Micromonospora sp. ATA32
GTGCTGCGCTCGAAGCTGGCCGAACTGGCCTACCAGGAGATCTGGGCCTGGCTGATCGTCCACTACGCCCTCGCGGCGTTGGTCACCCGCGCGGCCGAGCGCCGACCTGGACCCGGACCGGATCAGTTTCACCCGCGCGCTGCGTATCGCCCGCCGTACCGCCACCGGGACAGCGGGCATTCCCCCCTGGGGACTGGACTGAGCATCTACCTCGAGTGCTGGCCGAGCTGGCCCGCAAGCCGCTACCGGCCAGACGCCACCGTACCTGTCCCCGGGCGGTCAAACGCGCCCGCCACAACAGCTACCGCGTCAAGAAACCCGACGAGCCGGCCAGCACCCGACACCACGGCCCGGCCACCATCCACATCTACAGGGTTCAACCCCGAACAGCATGATCAAATTAGGCTACGTGGCATTGGACCTTCGCCCTGACCTTGCCGATTCGCCCAGGGTCTTGTCGTCGAGGCCGTCGAGAGTGCGCCGCACGGTGGAGTCCGACGGCGGGGCACCGAACACCGCAGCCTGATGCGCCAACAGGGCGATGTCAGACATGCTCCTCGCGCCGAGGACGATCGTGACCGCCAGGCTCATCAGCACCACACCCCGGTCGAGCCAGCCCGGACCCTTGCCCGTGGGCAGGACCGCGCTCAACGCGCCGGTAAGCCCGGTGCGGTCACCGCAGCGGCGCAGCAACACCGCCCCGGCGTGACCGACGAGGTTCCTACCCGTGGTGGCGACGGACAGCTTGTCATGCCAGGCGTTACGCTTCTTCACCGGAAGGGTGCATCCGTTCCACTGTGGATATGATCTAGGCAATCACATCCTATCAGATGCACTCTTCTTCCATCGCCATCAATGCCGGCCAACTCGTCTGAATATCCGAGGCTAGCGTCAAGCGGGGCGGGCTAGACATCGACATCTTGCGCCAACTCTAGAATGATTTGACGTATGGGTGACCAGAGTGGAGCCAAGGGCTTCTGGAGCTACGCCACAGAGGATGATCGCCTAGACGGTGGGGCAATCCTCAGCTTGGCGGCCGCACTCGAACAGGAGTTCAACCTAATCGCCGGCCGGCCACCGCCGCCTACCCGGCACTGATCCACCATGGTTGATGCCGGCTGCTGTCAGGCTATCGATGCAAGGCCAATGGACCCACCACCCGAGCCATGGAAGGCCGTCGCATGGAAGTTGCAGCCCTAGTGTTCTCCGTCCGCACTTGCAGCATCCGTGACGATGACTCGACGCCAATTGACACTTGCGCGACACAACAATTCCTTGCCCGTGTTGATTGATCTCTTTCGGGAACACCGAAGCAATCGCCTTGCCGAGGCGCGCCACTTCGTTAATTCCGGCTTAGATGTATATGATTTAAGCGGTGGATTTGCGGGGCTACCGGAGGAGGAACGCGAATTGGTGCGTGACCTGGCCTGGTACTACGACAATCTAGGGGCGCTGGTCCTGCATGAGGTAATCGACGTAGAGGTTGTTGCCGGATATCTTGGTGGTTCCGTCACGGCGGTTTGGGAAAAAATACGCCCGCTCGTTGAAGCCGAAAGAGAAAAGCGGACGCACGATACGGATCCTCGGCGTTGGCAGGAATACTTTGAGAACTTGGCTGCCTTAATGCGAGAGGTCCCACCCAGCAAGGCGCGGGGATCCCGCGCTCTGTGGAGACTTGCGTAGGCTCAAAGTGGAACGAGCAGCCGGCGCAGTTGGCGCGCGCTTGGTCCGACTGGCACCTGATTCCCACTCTGACTGGAATCGTGGGGCTTCTTAGCGTGCCACTAGGCTTTGACAACAAGTGGTTCGACTGGACTTTCCCGAGCTTTGAGGTAACCGGAGAGGGGAGCCAAGCACCAGGGGTGCGAAACTTGAGCCGCAGTTTGTCGCAATGGACCGTCCGGCACTCCGGGATCTGGACGGTGCCGGGTCTATCGCTGCGGACCTGTACCCGTCCAGTAGCTGGCCGGGGCGCTCCGAGGCGATCTTCACCTCGCCCGGATCGGCGGCCTCAGCCGCCCCGGCGCGGAGTGTTCGTTGCCGAGTCGAGGAAGCGCTGACGACTGAGTCGTTACGACATCAGGTCTGTAGCGAGCACGCGAGGGACAGTGGGCACGGCGCGATCTGCCTGAGGCTCGCCCAGTGATCGACTCCGTTTGCGGGACATGGCGGTGTCGTGGTGACCGGACACCGCAACATCCCGCAAGCGGAGTCGATCAATGTGGGTTCAGTCGACCGTCGGGAGCTTCGGGCCGAGGACGTCGTCGGCGTCGACGATGGTGTACGCGTACCCCTGTTCGGCGAGGAAGCGCTGGCGGTGGGCGGCGTACTCGGTGTCGATGGTGTCTCGGGAGACGACGGTGTAGAAGTGCGCCTGCCGGCCGTCTGCCTTGGGTCGGAGCACCCGGCCGAGGCGCTGTGCCTCCTCCTGCCGGGAACCGAAGGTGCCGGAGACCTGGATCGCCACCGCCGCCTCGGGCAGGTCGATGGAGAAGTTGCCGACCTTGGAGATGACCAGGGTGCGCAGCTCACCCGAGCGGAACGCGTCGAAGAGCCGTTCCCGCTCCTCGGCCTCCGCCGTCGCGTAGGTCATCCGTTCGGCGTCGGTCAGGGTGACCCGTACCTCGGTGCACTCGGCCGGGGCGATCCAGCCCTTCGGCTCGATGTCCTTCCACGGCGCGTCGTACCGCTTGGGGCCGATCAGGCTGAAGACGTCGCCCTCGCGGCCGTCCTCGGCGGACCAGCGTCGCCGTCAGCCCCAGCCGGCGGCGGGCCTGGAGGTCCGCGGTGAACCGGAAGATCGGCGCGGGCAGCAGGTGCACCTCGTCGTAGACGACCAGGCCCCAGTCGCGGGCCCCGAACAGGTCCAGGTGGGTGAACGCGCCGCCGCGCCGCGAGGGCTGCATCAAGCGGCGGCGGTCTCCGGTTCCTGCTTGAGCGCGGCTTTCCCGCCCTTGCTGATCTTGCCGGCACCACCGGCCGCAGCCTTCTTCGGCGCTAGCTGCGACACGCGCTGCGGGGAGATGCCAAGAAGTGCGCCCGCGTCGCGGACCGTGTGGCCCTTTGCGAGTAGTGCGCGTGCGGCGGTGACCGTCGCCTCTTCGGCGGACTCTTCGGCCTCGCGCAGGGCGCTGCGGGCCTTGCGGGCGCGGGTCACCTCTTGCGGCAGGTCGGGCTGCACGTCGACGTCGAAGCTCTGCGGGTCGACGTCGAGCATGAGGGCGATGGCTTCACGTGCCATCCCTTCAACCTGGTCGAGACGGCGAGCCTGAGAGAATACGCCCTTGATCTCCGGCACGCTGATCGCCCACCAGGCGCCCGAGCGTACGCATCTGGCGGTGTACTTCATCAACGACGCCCCCCTTTCACCTCAAGCCCAGGCTGCGCAGGATGCCCCGCGCCGTGAGTTCGTTGATCTCCTTGAAGGCGTACCAGGTACGGCAGGTCCTCAAGGCGATCGACAAGAAGGAGGCCATGTGATGCAGACCGATCCCCATCCTGAGGTGTCCCACTACACCTATCGCGTCACGTGGTCGGCCCAGGATGCCGAGTTCGTCGCCACCTGCGCCGAGTTCCCGTCCCTCTCGTGGCTGGCCCCTTCCCAGATCGAGGCGCTGCAGGGCCTCCAGGATCTGCTGCGTGACGTGATCGACGACATGGAGGAGCAGGGCGAGCAGGTGCCGAAACCGTTCGCGGACCGCCACTACTCGGGCAAGTTCAACCTCCGGGTGGGCGAGAGCCTGCACCGCGAGCTCGCCATCCAGGCCGCCGAGGATGGCATGAGCCTCAACCAGTACGTCCTACGGAAGCTCAGGGCGGCCTGACTGCGCGGAAACCTGATCGCCACCGCCGCCTCGCTCGTCGGCCCCCTGCCGTTACCGGACACGAGTCCCCAGGTCTGTTGTCGGCCGCCACTGACGTGGTCTTATACCGGGACGACGACGTCATTGACCTGGTCATGGCAACCCCGCGTCGATTCCGCACCGCTTCCATTCCCTGAAAGGTGCAACGATGCACAGGAGATCGACCTTCCGACTGGCAGTTCTCACCGCCACCGCTGCGACGTTCCTTGCGTCCGGTGCGCCTACGGCGCGGTGGGCGTGGCAGCGCCCGCGACCGTCTCCCCAGGTGTTGCGGCGTGTGAGCCGGGTGCCGAGGGGGACAGCGCGGCCCGGGTCAGCGAGGGCGCCACCGCGCATGAGCCGGAGCTGTATTCCAAGAACGAGGCCAACGCCTACGGCGTGATCAAGGATTCGCCGCGCCTGCCCAACGGCAGCGTCACCGTGCCCACGATCTTCCACATGGTCTCCGACCATTCCCTCAGCGCGGCCGAGACGAACAGGTGGAACACCCTGATCGCGGCGCAGATGACGGTGCTCAACGACTCGTACGCGGGCCGCACGGCGGCGAACGCCGCCGACACGCCGTTCCGGTTCTCGCTCGTCGACACGACGTGGACGGTGAACAGCGACTGGTACACAGTCGTGCCGGGCAAGAACGAGCGGGACATGAAGCGGGCGTTGTACACCGGCGACTCCCGGACCCTGAACGTGTACGCGGCCAACATCGGCGGCGGGCTCCTCGGCTGGGCGTACTTCCCGAAGGGTTACAACAACGGCCGGGACTACATCGACGGCGTGGTGATGCTCGATGAGTCGATGCCGGGCGGAACGGCGGGCAAGTACGCCCTGGGTGACACGCTGACGCACGAAGTCGGGCACTGGCTGATGCTGGAGCACACCTTCGCGCACGGGTGCTCCGCTTCCGGCGACTACGTCGCGGACACTCCGCGGGAGGCGGCGCCGCAGTTCAACTGCCCGGTGGGCGCGGACACCTGCACCGCACCCGGCCTGGACCCGATCCACAACTTCATGGACTACACGCAGGACTCCTGCATGGACATGTTCACCGCAGGACAGGCGGACCGAATGAGCGACGCCTGGGTGGCATTCCGAGCCGGCGGCGTCAAGTAACCAAGCCTTGCTGGGCAGTCGGGGTTGACGGGCCGGGGCCACCGGCTCGTCAACCCCTTTGGGGCGGGCGGTCAGCAGTGGCCGGTCGCGCTCTTATTGAAAACGCCTGCCGGGCCTTCTGGAGCGGCCCCGCTTGGTGATTACGGCATCCCCGCGCCTGCGGCGCACCATGATTGACTTTGCCCGCCTCTTCAACCCTTGGAGGATCCTGTCTCTCATCGCATGCCTCTCTTCTCGCGTATGTCAGATCGGCCATCGCGGTTCCGCGCCGGGCCATGGCCAGCGTGGCTGCGGCGCGGGCCCACCGGCCTGATCCTTCGCCGGTATCACAGCTCGCGTACCCGGGGAGACAGCAGTCATTCATCAGCGTCGGGCCACGCCAGTGCGCCGGGTCCAGGTCCACTACGCCGACCGGATGTGTTCGCCGCCGGGTCGGCGAAGCGCTGACGGCTGAGTCGTTTACGACATCAAGTTTGTAGCGAGCCTCGAGGGACACCCGCTCCCCGCGAGGTCTCCCCGAGGCTCGCCCCCGTGACCGGGGTTCAGTCGATCGTGGGCAGCTTCGGGCCGAGGACGTCGTCGGCGTCCACGATGGTGTACGCGTACCCCTGCTCGGCGAGGAAGCGCTGCCGGTGGGCGGCGTACTCGGTGTCGATGGTGTCCCGGGAGACCACCGTGTAGAAGTGCGCCTGCCTGCCGTCCGCCTTGGGCCGGAGCACCCGGCCGAGCCGCTGTGCCTCTTCCTGGCGGGAGCCGAAGGTGCCCGACACCTGGATCGCCACCGCCGCCTCGGGCAGGTCGATGGAGAAGTTGCCGACCTTGGAGATGACCAGGGTGCGCAGCTCGCCGGAGCGGAACGCGTCGAACAGCCGCTCCCGCTCCTTGTTGGTGGTCGAGCCCTGGATGATCGGGGCGTCGAGGTATTCGCCGAGTTGGTGCAGTTGGTCGATGTAGCCGCCGATGACCAGCACCTGGTCGCCCTTGTGCCGGTCGACCAGCGCCTTGACCACCGGCAGTTTGGTGCGGGCGGTCGCCGCCATCCGGTAGCGCTCCTCGGCCTCCGCCGTCGCGTAGGTCATCCGCTCGGCGTCGGTCAGGGTGACCCGTACCTCGGTGCACTCGGCCGGGGCGATCCAGCCCTGCGACTCGATGTCCTTCCACGGCGCGTCGTACCGCTTGGGGCCGATCAGGCTGAACACGTCGCCCTCCCGGCCGTCCTCGCGGACCAGCGTCGCCGTCAGGCCGAGCCGGCGGCGGGCCTGGAGGTCCGCGGTGAACCGGAAGATCGGCGCGGGCAGCAGGTGCACCTCGTCGTAGACGACCAGGCCCCAGTCGCGGGCGCCGAACAGGTCCAGGTGGGTGAACGCGCCGCCGCGCCGCGAGGTGAGCACCTGGTACGTGGCGATGGTGACCGGGCGGATCTCCTTGCGCTCGCCGGAGTATTCCCCGATCTCCTCCTCGGTGAGCGAGGTGCGGGCGATCAGCTCCCGTTTCCATTGCCGGCCGGCGACCGTGTTGGTGACCAGGATCAGCGTGGTGGCCTTCGCCTCGGCCATCGCCGCCGCCCCGACCAGCGTCTTGCCGGCGCCGCAGGGAAGCACCACCACGCCCGACCCGCCGGCCCAGAACGCCTCCACGGCCTCCCGCTGGTAGGACCGCAGGGTCCACGGCTTGCGGCCGTCCTTGCCCGCCTCGGCCAGCTCGATCGGGTGCGCCTCGCCGTCCACGTACCCGGCCAGGTCCTCGGCCGGCCAGCCCAGCTTGAGCAGCGCCTGCTTGAGCCGGCCCCGTTCGGACGGGTGGACCAGGATGGTGTCGTCGTCGACCTTGTCGCCGAGCATGCCGGCGAGTTTCTTGCTCTTGGCGACCTCGATCAGCACCATCCGATCCAGCCCGCGCAGCACCAGGCCGTGCGCCGGGTCGTTGGCGAGCTGAAGGCGGCCGTACCGGTCCATCGTCTCCGCCACGTCGACCAGCAGCGCGTGCGGCACCGGGTAGCGGGAGTATTTGATCAGGGTGTCCACCACGCCCTCGGCGTCGTGGCCGGCCGCGCGGGCGTTCCACAACCCGAGCGGGGTCAACCGGTAGGTGTGCACGTGCTCCGGAGAGCGCTCCAGCTCGGCGAAGGGGGCGATCGTCATCCGGCACGCCTGCGCGTCGGGGTGGTCGATCTCCAGCAGCAGGGTCTTGTCCGACTGCACGATCAGTGGTCCACCGCTCACGCCAGCGTCCTCTCCCGGGTCGTTTGTCGGCCGTCCGTGGAGGCGTTTGCCCCGCTGGCCGACCATCCAGTGTTGCACGCGATGAGGTGGTGCCGAGAAACTTGCCCCTCCGACGCAACGCGGGCGCACTGATAAACGTCTACCTAAGGGACGATCATCCAGGGGAGGGCTCATGAAGCGTGTCCGTTTCACCGTCCGGATGGTCGCCCTGGCAGTGGTCACGCTGGTCGGCGCCGGTGCGTGCGCGTTCGATCCGCAGACCGACCCGGGTGGCCGCGGTGGTGGGCTCGCCCAGGCCGGTTCGGCGGAACAGGGAACGGGGGCGAGCGGTGCGCCCGGGCCGGACCAGCGGACCGGTCCGACGGCCGCGCCGCCGAAGCCGACCCGGAGCGCCACGCCGCAGCCGGCCACGTCGACCTCGAGCCGACCCGCCATCCCGACCCGGCCCGCCGGCTGCCCACAGGGCGAGCGCCAGCGGGACGTGGAGACGTATCTCGCCCGGCTGGGCGGATTCGGGAC
>JAEVHO010000259.1 GCA_016802835.1 Micromonospora sp. ATA32
CGCGGGGGGTGCTGCTCGGGCGGGCCGACTGGCTGGACGCGGCCCCGCCGTACCTGGCCGGCGGGGGGCGCCACCAGCCACGTCGCGCGGCCACCCACGACGTGCGCTGGGCGACCGGCCCGGCGCGGCACGAGGGCGGCACGCCGAACCTGCTCGGCGCGGTCGCCCTGGCGGCGGTCTGCGCCGCGCTGGCCGACACGGACCGGGTCGCCCTGCACGCCCGGGAGCAGGAGCTGCTGGCCCGGTTGCGGTGCGGTCTCGCCGCCCTGCCGCACGTGGTGGAGCTGCGTAGCTTCGCCCCGGACGCACCCCGGGTCGGGATCGTCTCGTTCGTGGTCGCCGGCCGGGATTCCGCCGAGGTGGCGGTGGAGCTGGCCGCGACCCACGCCATCGGGGTACGCGACGGGCTGTTCTGCGCCCACCCGCTGGCCCGCCGGTTGCTCACCGAGGCGGCCGCGCGCAGCGGCCGGCGGGACCTGCCGCCGACGGCGCTGCGCGCGAGCATCGGCCTGGGCAGCACCGCGGAGCAGGTGGACCGGCTGGTCGCCGCCCTCGCCGGCCTGGCCTGAGCGCCCGGCCCGGCGGCGGGCTCAGCCGAGCGGCGGTGCGGTTGGCGCCTTCGGGGCGCCGCTGTCCTGCTCGGCCGAGCCCGTCCGCTGCTCCTGCTCGCCGAAGGCATTCCGGACCAGCCGGTTCGCCTCCTCCTGCTCGATGCCGGAGGCCACCATCAGGTCGCTCGCGGTGGTACGCACCTGGGCGATCACCACGCTGCCGGAGAACCCGACCCCCTCCGCGTACGCCCGACTCGCCTCGCTGACCGCGCGCAGGGAACGCTCCCGGGCATCGTCCGGCTCCTCCCCCACGGCGAACTCGTGCCGGAGCAGGCGGACCGACTCGGCGAGGTGGCAGATGGACTCCGGCATCGGCCCCGGTACCGGTTCCTCGTCCTCGATCATCGTGACCGCACGCCGGATCAGCGTGCCGCTGTTGCGCATCGCCCGGTCGATCGGATCCGCCGCCTCCGTATAGTGGGTCAGCTCGCTGCGCCGGTGCCAGCGGGCCGGCGAGAGGGTGCTGGTCTCCTTGGCGCCCTCGATCGCCTCGGTGAACGCGGCCAGCTCGTCCTTGTTCTCCCGTAGTCGGTCCAGCGCCTGCTGGGCGCTGGAGCGGTCCCGGGTGCGCAACGCCTCCGCGGTGATGTCCAGCTGGTCGGCGAGCAGGTCCAGCGCCGGCCGGGCGGCCCGGTTTATCACCCGGAGCGGGTTGAGCGGCAGCAGGATCGCGGTCACCACCAGCGCAACGCCACCACCCACGAAGGCGTCCACGAACCGGGGGATCTCCAGGTTCGCGGTGGACGGGCTGAGCGTGACGATCAGCACCGCCGTCGCCGCCGCCTGGATGACGATGGCCACGCTGGCGCCGAAGAAGATGGTCAGCAGGATCGCGGTGGTCACCACCAGTCCCAGCTGCCACGCCCCGGCACCGAGCAGATAGATCAGGAAATCGCCGAGCCCCACCCCGACCGCCACCCCGATGATCAGCTCCACGGTCCGGCGCAGCCGCTGGCCGACCGAGGCGGCCAGCGTGCCGACCGCCGAGATCGGGGCGAAAACCGGCTGCGGGTTGCCCAGCAGTTTGTGCGAGATGAGCCAGGCGAGCCCGGCGGCGACACCGGCCTGGAGGGCCAGGCCCAGCGCCATCCGGACCCGGTGCAGCCGGTCGTGCAGGGTCGCCCGGCTCCGCTGCCGCAGCTGCTCCACCGCCTCGGAGATCCGCTCGGCGTCGACGTCGACCAGGCCGTCCCGCAGGGTGGCGCGTCGCACCAACGAAGGTCTGTCCCGGGCCACGGCCATGGCGGGGACTACCCGTACCTGACCGGGTGAATCCCTCGGGTGGTGGGAGTCGGGCAGACTCGGGCGGGTGGAAGGACTGATCGACCGCTGGTGCGCGGCGGCCCGGGGCGCCGGGGCGACCGGCAGGGGCGAGCTGGTGGCCGCCGGCGAGCTGCTGCTGGCCCGGTGGCGGGAGCCGCTCCGGCACTACCACACGGTCGCCCACCTGACCGCGGTGCTCGACGTCGTCGACGCGTACGCGGCGCTGGCCGACCGGCCGGACCTGGTCCGGCTCGCCGCCTGGACCCACGACGCGGTGTACGACCCGCGGGCGGCCGGCGACGCCAACGAACGGGACAGCGCCGACCTGGCCGGCAGGCTCCTCGCCGGCCTGGGGGTGCCGGCCGCCACGGTGGCCGAGGTGCGCCGGCTGGTGCTGCTCACCGCCGGGCACGCCGTCGCCCCCGGCGACGCCGACGGGGCTCTGCTCTGCGACGCCGACCTGGCGATCCTGGCCGCGCCCGCCGAGGAGTACGACCGGTACGCGAGCGCGATCCGTCGCGAGTACGCCCACCTGCCCGACGAGGTGTTCCGGGCCGGCCGGGCCGCCGTGCTGGCCGGGCTGCTCGCCCTGCCCGCCCTGTTCCGCACCCCGCCGCTGGCCGCGCTCGGCGAGGGCCCGGCCCGGGCGAACCTGAGCCGGGAGCGGTACGCGCTGACGACCCGGCCGGGCGGGCCGGCTAACCCGGGCGGGCCGGCGTTGTCGCCCTGACCAGGTGTTTCGGCCGGCGCAGTCCGGATTCGCGGAGCAGCCGGACCAGTTCCCGGCTGGGCACCTCCCGGGCGCCGAGCCAGACCGCCATCGCGAACCGGTCGGCCGGGATGTCGTAGTGGTCCCGGTCGAAGCCGCGGCGCGGCACACCCAGCGCCTCGGCGAAGGCGTGCAGTTCGGCGTAGGAGACGTCGCTGACCAGGTGGGACCAGAGCCGTCCCCGCCACGGCCAACCGGGCCGGTCCAGGTACACCATGGTGGCAAAACTAGCCGGTGCCGACCGACCTCCCATGATCCTCTGCGGTTGATGATCGGCCAGACCCGTCCTAGCCTCTGCTGCATGGCCGGAACCCCCCTCCTCGCTGACCTGCGCGCCGCCCTCGGTGACGCCGCCGTCCTGACCGACCCGGACCTGCTCCGGATGCACGAACGGGACGAGGCCGACCTCTGCGAAGCCGGCACGCCGCTGGTGGTCGTCCGGCCCCGCTCGACCGAGGAGGTGGTGGCCGTCGTGCGGGCCGCCGCCCGGCACGGCGTACCGGTGGTGCCGCAGGGCGCGCGTACCGGCCTGGCCGGCGCCGCCAACGCGGTGGACGGCGCGGTGGTGCTCAGCACCGTGGCGATGACCACGATCCGGGAGATCGACCCGGTGAGCCGGATCGCCGTGGTGCAGCCCGGCGTGGTCAACGCGACGCTCGCCGCGGCGGTCGCCCGGCAGGGCCTCTGGTATCCGCCGGACCCCGGCTCCTGGGAGTCCTCCACCATCGGCGGCAACGTCTCCACCAACGCCGGCGGCATGTGCTGCGTCAAGTACGGCGTGACGACCGAGTACGTGCTGGGCCTGGAGGTGGTGCTCGCCTCGGGAGAGGTGCTGCGCACCGGCCGGCGCACCGCCAAGGGGGTGGCCGGGTACGACCTCACCCGGCTCTTCGTCGGGTCGGAGGGCACCCTCGGGGTGATCACCGAGATCACCGTCTCGCTGCGGCCCGCCCCCGAGGAGTCGCTGACCCTGGTGGCGGTCTTCCCCTCCACCTCCGCCGCCGGCACCGCGGTGGCCGGGATCGCCGCCCGGGGCCTCACCCCGAGCCTGCTGGAGCTGCTCGACCAGACCCACCTGGCGGCGATCGAGGCGTACCAGCCGATGGGGCTGCGCACCGACGCGCAGGCGGTGCTGCTGGCCGCCGTGGACACCGGCTCACGGGCCGCCGACGACCTGGCCCGGCTGGCCGAGGTCTGCGAGTCGGCGGGCGCCGACGAGGTCTACAGCGCGACCGACGCGGTCGAGGCGGCGGCGCTGCTGCAGGCCCGTCGGCTGGCCCATCCGGCGATGGAGAAGTTCGCCGCCGACGCGTACCCGGGTGGCAACGGTGGACTGGTCATCGACGACGTGGCGGTGCCCCGGGGCGCGCTGGCCGAACTGCTCGACGGGGTGGCCCGGATCGCGAAGGAGTGCGACGTGCCGATCGGGGTGGTGGGGCACGCCGGCGACGGCAACATGCACCCGAACATCGTGGTCGACCGGGCCGACCCGGCGAGCCTGGCGCGGGGCCGGCGGGCCTTCGACGAGATCATGCGGCTCGGGCTGGCGCTGGGCGGCACCTGCACCGGCGAGCACGGGGTGGGCCTGCTGAAGCGGGACTGGCTGGCCCGGGAGATCGGGCCGGTCGGCGTCCGGGTACACCAGGCGATCAAGGCGGCGCTGGACCCGGACGCCCTGTTCAACCCCGGCAAGGTCCTCTGAGGACGGCCGGCGACGCCTTCCGGTCGGCGTGCCTCAGCCGGTGGCCTCGGCCGGGGTGGTCTGGGTGAGCAGCAGCAGGATCTCGGTGGCCACCGGCGGCCGGTCCTCGCCGGGGCAGTCCTGAGAGGTGACCAGGCCCGCGGTGGTCAGCAGGCTGGACGTGAGCGCGTCGATGCAGCTGACCCGGTACTGCCGGGCCTGATCGGTCTCCCCGGCCAGCCGGGGATCGGCCAGCAGCTTCTGCAGCCGGTCCGTCTGCTCCGGGTCCAGCCGGCCGGACGAGGTCACCCCGTCGCCGGCGCAGTCGACGCACTCCCACTTCCCGTCCGCCATCACGTTCAACGTCCTCAGCGGACCGTCCGAGCCGAGCTTCTGCAACAGACTCACCCGGCCCGCGCCGCCGGCCGCCACCCCACCGGCCGCGGTCGCCACCGCCTCGGAGGGTTTCGGTTCCCCTGCGCGTTCGGAACCGTTCCGGCGGACCGGGCCGACCACCGAGCAGGCGGTGAGGGCGACCGCCAGCAGCAAACCGGCGGAGAGGGGAACGACACGTGACAGGGAAGGGGGAACCACGCGCCGCAACTTACCCCACCGTAGGTAGTGGCCGGAACCGTCCGACCGGACGGCTGACACCGGCCGGGCCGTTCGGTGGGGATCGGTCAGCGGGACGATGACGGGAGTTCAGCCGGATCGCCGCCGATGCCCCGGTCGGCCGCGAAACCCCGAACGTCGGGCGCGCCGAGGCGGGCCGCGTCGGCGGTCGCGTCGTCCGGCATGAGCTGGGACTCCCGCTCCGCCTCCACCCGGGCCCGGTAGTGCGCCACCTCGCGGGCCCGGGTGGCGGCGTCCCAGCCCAGCACCGCCCCCATCAGCTCCGCCGTGTGCTCCGCCGACTCCAGCCCACGGTGGGTGGTCTCGATGGAGATCCGGGTACGCCGGGTCAGCACGTCCTCCAGGTGCAGCGCCCCCTCGGCGCGGGCCGCGTACGTCACCTCGGCCGCGAGGTATTCCGGCGCGCCGGCGAGCGGGGAGGCGAGCAGCGGATCGGCGTCGATCAACGCGAGCAGGTCGAGGGTGAGGCTGCGTACCGCTCCAGCAGGTGCTCCACCACGCCGACCGGCACCCCGTGCCGGCGGGCCAGATCGGCCCGGTCCCGCCACATCGCGGGGTACCCGTCGGCGCCGAGCAGCGGCAGGTCGGCGGTGCGGGAGCGACGCACCCCGCCGAGCCGGCGGGCGGCGTGGTCGACCACGTCCGACGCCATCACCCGGTAGGTCGTGTACTTGCCGCCGGCCACCAGCAACAGCCCCAGCATCGGCTCGAAGACCGCGTGCTCACGGGACAGCTTCGAGGTGGAGTCGGCCTCGCCGGCCAGCAGCGGCCGCAGCCCGGCGTAGACGCCCTCGATGTCGGCGGTGGTCAGCGGCCTGTCCAGCACCACGTTGACCTGGTCCAGCAGGTACTGGATGTCCCGGGCGGAGGCCGCCGGGTGGGACCGGTCCAGCCGCCAGTCGGTGTCGGTGGTGCCGATGATCCAGTGCCCGCCCCACGGGATGACGAAGAGCACCGAGGTGGCGGTCCGCAGGATCAGCCCGGTCTCGCCGGTGATCGCCGAGCGGGGCACCACCAGGTGCACGCCCTTGGAGGCCCGGACCCGGATGCCAGGGCGCAGCCCCACGTCGTTGAGCATCCGGGACATGTCGTCGCTCCACACGCCGGTCGCGGCGATCACCGTGCGGGCGCGTACCTCGAACTCGGCGTCCGGAGAGCCGGCGGGCGCGTCCAGGTCGCGGACCCGGACCCCGGTCACCTCGCGGGCCTGCCGGATCAGGCCGACCGCGCGGGCGCTGGTCACCGCGGTCGCGCCCAGGCTGGCCGCGGTACGGGCCAGGGTGACCACCAGCCGGGCGTCGTCCACCTGGCCGTCGTAGTAGCGGATCGCGCCGGCCAGCGTGTCGGGCCGCAGGCTGGGGAAGATCCGCCGGGCCCCCTCCCGGGTCAGGTGGCGGTGCAGCGGCATGCCGCGCCCGCCGCCGAACAGGCCGGCGAAGGCGTCGTACGCCGCCACCCCGGCGCCGTAGTACGACCGGCGGAAGACGCGGGGCGGGCAGGTCGCGAACGCCCTGACCGGCGGGGAGCGGAACCAGGAACGGCACCGGCCGGACCAGGTGCGGCGCGAGCCGGGTGGCGAGCAGGCCGCGCTCGGTGAGGGCCTCGTGCACCAGCCCGAACTCGAGCTGTTCGAGGTAGCGCAGGCCGCCGTGGATGAGCTTGCTGGACCGGCTGGACGTGCCGGCGGCGTAGTCGCGCGCCTCCACCAGGGCCACCTTCAGCCCGCGGGAGGCGGCGTCCAGCGCGGCGCCGGCGCCGGTCACCCCACCGCCGATGACCAGGACGTCGAACCGTTCGGCGCGGAGTCGGCGCAGGTCAGCGGCGCGGCGCTCGGGAGACAGCTGGCCGGCGACGGCTCGGGAGACGTTGGGGTCACGCACAGGTCCACGGTAACCGTCCCGGCCGGCCCGCGACATGCGACGCCCGCGCCGTAGTCTCGGCGCATGGAGGTCGGCCCCCCCAGCAGGCGCAGGTCAACCGGTTCCCCCGCCGCCCGCGCCGCCGGGACGCACCAGCCCGTGGCCGGTGGTGGCGGCCCGCTCTGGCCGGCGGCTGGACGGTCGTGGTCACGTCGGGCGCCCAGGCGTCGGCTGGCTGGCCGACCAGGTGCTGCTGGCCAGCGGGCTGGACCGCTGGGTCTGGCTCTGGCCGGCGGTCGCCCTGCTCACCGTGCTGCTGGTCGGCGTACCGGCGCTGCTGCTGGCGCTGCTTCCCCGCGCCGGCGCGGTCCGGGTCACCGGACGGGCGTGGCTGGCCGGCGTGCTCGCGCTGGGCGCGCTCACGCTGCTGCGCGCCCTGCCGCCGGTGCACCACGAGGCGTACCTCGCCGCGCTGGCCGGGACGGCCGTCCTGCTGGCCGCGGTCCTGGGCCGGCTGACCCACCCGGGTCGGCGGATCGCCCGCCCGGGTGCCGAACCGGCCGATCACCCGGACCCGGCAGTCGACGCCGGGGAGCACGGCCGGAACCCGGCAGCGACCCCGACGAACGCGGTCGGGCCGGGACGACGACCGCGCCCGGCCCGGCGGCCGTTCCGGCGGGTGGCGGCCGCGGACGATGACCCTGCTGGCGGTGGCGGCTGGGCTGGCCCTGCTGCTGCCCTGGGCCTGGCTCGGCGCGCTCGGCGGGCCGCTGGAGACGGTGCTCGCCGGGCTGGCGGCGGCCGGGCTCGGCACTCTCGCCGGGGTGCTGCTCGACGCACCTTCTGGTCCCGGTTCGCGGTCGGCGAGCCGCCCCGGCCGGCCCGGCTGGTGCCTGGT
>JAEVHO010000260.1 GCA_016802835.1 Micromonospora sp. ATA32
CCTCCGGGGTGAGACCCACGGTGGCGGAGTGGTCCCGGTCGATCCGGGGCCGGTCGGCGCCGGAAACCGGGTTGGCCTCCACGGCCCGCAGCTTGACCAGGAAGTCGTACCAACTGGACAGCGCGGAGAGCTTGCGGGCAACGGTGGCCGGGGTGAGCGGCCGACCGCTGCGGACGCCGAGCGTGGACTCCAGCGCCCGGCCGTAGTCGTTGACGTCGAGAAAGTTCGCCCGCAGCGGGTCGAGTTCGTGTCCGGCGCACCAGCGCAACCATCCGGCGACGTCCCGCCGGTAGGCGTCCCGGGTGTGCTCGGAGAGCCGCCGGTTGCGCAGCCAGGCCTCGGTGAAGTCCTCGGGACCACGCAGGGCGGGCCCGGCCGACGACGGGAAGAGCACCGGGACAGCGGTTCGCGACATGTGAAACAGGTTCTCAGCTTGCCGCCCCGATAGCGATCAGGCGCGCCCGATTAAGGCTGTCTCCACGCCCACCGCCGCAGCACCCGGGTCGGGCCGTTCACTGCCAGGACGGTGATGTGCCGCGCGCCCCCGTGTCGGCGCCCGCCCCGCCGGGCTACCGTCGGCGGCGTGCGTGCCAGTCGGCTGGTCTCCCTGCTGCTGCTCCTGCAGACCAGGGGACGGATGACCGCGCCGGAGCTCGCCGACGCCCTGGAGGTGTCGGTGCGCACCGTCTACCGGGGACGTCGAGTCCCTCGGCGCCGCCGGGGTGCCGGTGTACGCCGAGCGTGGGCCGGCCGGCGGGTACCGGCTGCTCGACGGCTACCGCACCCGGCTGACCGGGTTGACCGCCGGGGAGGCCGAGGCGCTCTTCCTCGCCGGCATGCCCGGACCGGCCGCCGACCTGGGTCTCGGTTCGGTGCTGGCCGCGGCCGAGCTGAAGCTGCTCGCCGCGCTGCCGGAGGAGCTGGCCGACCGGGGCGGCCGGATCCGGCAACGGTTCCACCTCGACGCGCCGGGCTGGTTCCGTTCCCCGGAGCCCACCCCGCACCTGGCGGCGCTGGCCCGGGCGGTCTGGGAGGACTGCCTGGTCGAGGTGCGCTACCAGCGGTGGAAGACACCCCGCGAGGTGACCCGGGTGCTCGCCCCGCTGGGTGTGGTGCTGAAGGCGGGCCGCTGGTACCTGGCCGCCCGCGCCGGCGACCAGGTCCGCACCTACCGCGTCGCGGCGATCCTCGACCTGGCCGTGCTGCAGGACCGGTTCGACCGCCCGGCCGACTTCGACCTGGCCGGGTTCTGGCAGGAGTGGACCGATCGGTACGAGCGCAGCGTCTACCGCGACGAGGCCCGGGTACGCGTGACGGTGACGGCGTTGGAGTTCATGCCGTACGTCTTCCCGCCGGCGATGAGCCGGGCGGCGCTGGCGGCGGCGGGCGAACCGGACCAGGACGGCTGGCTGCAGACCACGGTGCCGATCGAGTCGGTCAAGCACGGGCACGTCGAGCTGCTGAAGCTCGGCGCGGAGGTGGAGGTCCTCGCCCCGGCCGCGCTGCGGGAGCGGTTCACCGCCACCGCGCACGCGCTGGCCCGGCTGTACCCGTCGACGTAGCACCGGAGCGGGACGGGGCACCCGGTCGGGACGCCCCCGTCCCCGGTCGCCCGATCAGGCGTTGATCTGCCGCCGGCCGTCGCCGTTGGCGGCGATGCTGATCCGGCGCGGCTTGGCCCGCTCCGCCACCGGGATCCGCAGCGTCAGCACGCCGTTGTCGTAGCCGGCTTCGAGGTGGTCGGTGTCGAGGGTGTCGCCAAGGAAGAGCTGCCGGGTGAAGGTGCCCATCGGGCGCTCGGCGGCGACGAGTTCGACGTTGTCGCCGGTGGGCCGACGCCGCTCGGCGCGTACGGTCAGCACGTTGCGCTCGACGGTGCAGTCGATGCTGTCCGGGTCCACGCCGGGCAGGTCGAAGGCGGCGTAGAAGTGGTCCCCGTCGCGGTAGGCGTCCAGGTGCATCATCGCCGGACGGGCGGTGGTGCCGAAGAACTGTTCGGCGAGCCGGTCGATCTCCCGGAACGGGTCGGTACGCATCAGCATGGTCCTGCCTCCTCGGTTCTCCTGGCCGAAGGTATCGAGTTGAGCGCGAGTGACTCAACTTCTCCCCCATACTTAGCGCGACCGGCGACCGGCGTCAACTCCTCACACAGCACCTTCTCAAACCAGTGCTCGGCGTAGACGTCGTCGTTGTACGCGGGGATCTCGAGGTAGCCGTGCCGGGCGTAGAGGGCCCGCGCCTCGACCAGGTCGCTGCGGGTGTCCAGCCGGATCCGACCAAGACCCGCGGCCCGGGTCCGCTGCTCGACGGCGGCCAGCAGCGCCGCGCCACCGCCGCTGCCGCGGTGTGCCGGCTCGACGTACACCCGGGTGAGCTCGGCCCATGCCGGCCGGAACCGCAGCCCGGCGCAGCCGGCGGGCTCGCCGTCGCGGGTGGCCAGCAGGAGCAGGCCAGTGGGCGGAACCAGATCATGGCTGGGCGAGTCGGCCATGGCCTCGGTCACCTCGCCCGGCGTGCCGGACGCCGGTGGTACCGGCACACGATCTCGTCGAAGTACCGCCGCAGCAGGGCGGCCGCGGTGGGCTCGTCGGGGTGGGCGTTGTGCACTGTCCAGGTGCGCTTTGTCGTCACCCACCGATCGTCAGGGTCGCGTCCACGCATTTTCCGCGCGTCGCTGAGCCGGCGGACGGCGGTAAGCGCCTGCCGGGCGGACGGTCCGCGCCACGATGCCGGGGACCACACCTGGCGACCGGTCGCCTGCCGGAGCCGGTCAGTCGCCGGGCCGGCAACTCGGTTGGCGGGCACTCGATCCAGGTGCGGACCGCCTGGTCAGTGGACGGGCCGCTCGGCGACCAGCATGACGCGGCGCAGCAGGTCGGACAGGAGTCGCCGCTCAGCCGGGTCGAGCGCGCCGAGCAGGCGGTGCTCCTCGGCGCCGACGACGTCCATCGCCCGGCGCCACGCGGACCGACCGGCGTCGGTCAACTCGACGTCGATCCGCCGCCGGTCCACCGTCGACGGGATCCGCCGGACGAAGCCCCGCCGGAACAGGGCGTCGACGCGGGCGGTCACCGAGGCGGGAGCCATGCCCAGGTCAGCGGCGAGGTCGGACGGCGCGGCCCGGCCCTGGCGGCCGGCCAGGGCGTGCAGCGTGTCGTACTCGTGGGCCGGCAGGTCCAGGTCGACCAGCGAGCGCTCCTTGAAGGCCCGCAGGTGCCGGGTGACGAACGACATCCGGGTGACCGCCCCCTCGACGTCGGGGTCCAGGTCCGGCAGCACGGGCAGCCAGCGTTCGACGTGCCGGTCGATCCGATCGTGGTCGCTCACCCGGCCAGCGTACGTCGATGGCGAAATATTCGTTGTCAAAAGGTTCGACGTCGAATTATATTGTCCGGGTGACGCATCCACTCCGACTCCCCGCCTTCCGGCTGCTCTTCCTCGGCCGCACCATCTCCGCCGTCGGCGACGCGGTCGTACCGGTCGCCCTCACCCTCGCCGTGTTCCGGGCGACCGGCTCCACCGCCGCGCTGGCCCTCGTGCTGGCCTGCGCGATGGTCCCGAAGCTGCTCCTGCTCCCCGTCGGCGGCGTGGTCGCCGACCGGTTCGCCGCCCGCCGGGTCGCCATCGCCACCGACCTGCTGCGCTGCGCCACCCAACTGGCCGTCGGGGTGGAACTGCTCGGGGGGAACCCGTCGCTCACCCACATCGCCGTCGCCTCGGCCCTCGGCGGTGCGGCGTCCGCGTTCGCCGTGCCGACCGCCTCACCGCTGGTCGCCGGCACCGTCGACGCCGACAGCCGCCAGCAGGCCAACGCCCTGATGAGCGTCACCGCCAGCGCCAGTCGCCTGGCCGGCCCCGCCCTGGCCGGACTACTGGTCTTCCTCGCCGGCCCCGGCTGGGCGTTCGTCCTCGACGGAGCGTCGTTCGCCCTGAGCGCACTGCTGCTGGCGGCGATCCGGGTCCGACACGTCCCGGTGCCGAGCCGGTCGATCCGCGCCGACCTCACCCTCGGCTGGCGGGAGGTCCGCTCCCGGGACTGGTACTGGACCAGCCTGATCGGCCACGGCATGTGGAACTTCGCCGCGGCCGTCCTGCTCACCCTCGGACCGGCGATCGCGGTCGACCGCCTCGGCGGCGAAGGGACCTGGGTGCTGCTCCAGCAGGGCGGCACCGTCGGGCTGCTCGTCGGATCCCTTGCCGCCACCCGGGTCCGACCACGCCGACCCGTGCTGGTCGCCAACCTGGGGCTGGCCAGCTACGCGGCGCCGCTGCTGCTGCTGGCCGCCGCCGCCCCCGCGCCGGCCGTCATCGCCGCGTACGCCGTCGCGTTGACCGCCCTCGGCTTCCTCAACCCGGTCTGGGAGACCGTCGTGCAGGGGCAGTTCCCGCCCCAGGTGCTCGCCCGGGTCAGCTCCTACGACTGGCTGGTGTCGTTGGGGGCGATGCCGATCGGCTACGCGCTCGCCCCCATCGTCGCCCGGACCTGGGGCGAACCGGTCCCCCTGATCGGGGCAGCAGTGCTGGTCGCCGTCGCCTGCGCCGGCACCGCCGCCGTGCCCGGCGTACGCCGGCTCGGCTGGCCAGCGCCGGCACGACCGCAACCCACCGACGTCGTTGCCGCCCGCTGAGCGACGACGACGCTCAGAGCGCGTGCCCGGTGGTGGCGTCGACGTGGTCGACACTCGACGTGCCGCTCGGCTCGAACATCAGGATCGACGCGCCGTCCGGCGCGAATGGACGATGCTCCACCCCGCGCGGCACCACGAACACCGCACCCCGCGGCAGCACCACCACCCGCTCCGGCCCGGCACCCCCGTCGCGCAGCGCGATGCGCAACCCCCCCGTCCAAGACCAGGAAGAACTCGTCGGTGTCGTCGTGGGCGTGCCAGACGTGCTCCCCGGCCACCTTCGCGACCCCGCTCCTGACGACCCGGGACAGCCGCGATCACAGGTACCGGTGCATGACGTGCAGGCCGACCAGCCCGAGCCGGGGATGGGCGAACGATTCCGGCACGGTGCCGATGATCGAGAAGCCGAGCCGGCGATACAGCTCGACCGCCACCTCGTTCGACTCCACCACCGCGTTGAACTGCATGGCCGCGTAACCCTGCCGGCGGGCCCACTCCACGGCGTACTCCCCCAGCAGCCAACCGACACCCCGACCCCGCGCGGACGCCGCGACCATGAAACTGGCCGTGGCGACGTGCGCGCCCGGGCCCGGCCGGTTCGGGCCCATCTCCGCATCCCTGACTGCCCTGATCCCCACGGGCCGCACGCTATCCGGGAGCACCGACACCGGTCGAACACATTCACCACCAGCCGTGCTCGATCTGTGACCCGAGCGGAGCCGTTCGGGCACCCGGACGGTCGCGCACCAGGGCGATGATGGGCCGGTGGCCGAATCCGTCACCGACATCGACCATCCATCCAACGCGTCGACCCCGTCGGATCGCCCACCCGCCCCGGGTCCCCGGACGGTCGGACCATGGCTGGTGGGCGGGGCAGTCACCGCGGTCCTGCTGCTCCTCGCCTCCCGCTACGGCTACCACCGCGACGAGCTGTACTTCCTGCTCTGTGGACGACACCTCGACTGGGGATACGTCGACCAGGGGCCGCTGACCCCGGCGCTGGGCCGGCTCATGGACGGCATCGCTCCCGGCAACCTCGTCGCACTACGTACCCCGTCGACGCTGATGGCCGGGGGCGCGGTCGTGCTGGTCGCGACCATCCGCCCGGGAACTCGGCGCCGGCCGCAGCGCGCAACTCTTCGCCGCCTTCCTCGCCGGCGTGTCGGGCATCGTGCTCGTCAACGGGCACCAGCTCAACACCTCCACGACCGACCTGCTGGTCTGGCTGGTCGCGGCGCTGTGCGCGATCCGGATGCTGCGCAGCGGCGACACCCGGTGCGCGCTCGTCATCGGCCTGGCGCTCGGCGTCGGGATGCTCAACAAGCTGCTGCCCGCCCTGCTCGGCGCCGCGCTGCTGGCCGGCGTGGCCATCGCGGCCCGCGCCGGCTGCTGCGCGACCGCCGGGTGCTCGCGCCGCCGGGCTCGCCGTGCTGCTCGCCGCACCCAACCTGACCTGGCAGGCAACCCACGGCTTCCCGCAGCTCTCGGTGGCCTCCTCGATCACGTCCGGGGACAGCTCCTACAGCGGACGGCTCGAGGCCGTCATCCTGCAACTCCAGATCATCAGCCCGTACGCGACACCGATCTGGATCGCCGGGCTGGTGGCGTTGCTGCGCCGCCCGGCCTGGCGGGCGTACCGGCCGCTGGCCTGGGCGTGGATCGTCGCGTTCGGCATCGTCCTGCTCGCCGGCGGCAAGGGTTACTACGATGCCCCGCTGCTGCTGGTGCTCACCGCCGCCGGGTCGATCGTCACCGTCGACTGGGCGCGCCGCGGGGCGGTCGCGCTGCGCCGCGGCCTGCTGGCGGTCGGTGCCGTGATCGCCGTGGTCGGCAGCGTGATCCTGCTGCTGCCCGTCCTGCCCGCCGACCGCCTGCCCGGCTTCGTCGTCGAGGTCAACTACGACTCCGGCGAGACGATCGGCTGGCCGGCCTTCGCCGACTCGCTCGCCGCCGTGCACCGCAGCCTGCCCGCCGAGGAGCGTCAGCGGGCGATCATCCTCGCCGGCAACTACGGCGAGGCCGGCGCCGTCGCCCGGTACGGGCCGCAACGCGGTCTGCCGCGCGCCTACTCCGGGCACAACAGCATGGCCGGCTTCGGCCGACCACCGCAGGACGCCGACGTCGTCATCGCGGTCGGCTGGGCGCAACCCGACCAGCTGCGGGAATGGTTCACCGAGGTCACCCAGGTCGGCCGGGTCGACCAGCGGGTCGACGTCGACAACGACGAGAACGGCGGCCCGATCTGGGTCTGCCGGGGACTGCGGCGCCAGTGGTCGCAGATCTGGGACGGGGAGGTACGCCGGGCCGGCTGACGGTCCTCGCATACTTGTCGACATGCTCTGGGGTGTCGGTGGTCCGCTCTTCCTCGTCGACTACGCGCTGGCGGTCACCGCCGCGCTGCTGATCGGCCTGTCGGCGCGATGGCTGACCGGCCGGCGTATCCGGGGCGAGGACCTGGGCGCGGTGGAGCTGGCGTACCTCACCGACCGCGCCGGCCTGGCCTGCCAGGTCGCGTCGCCGCGCTGCGTCGCGCCGGGGTCGTCCGCACCGGCGAGCTCTCCACCATCGTGGTCGACGCGCCGCCCCCCGGCACGCTCGGCGCCGCTGGTCCGGGCCATCCACGCCGCGCTGCGTGAGCCACGGACCTGGGCGGCGGTGCTGGCCGACCCGGCGGTGTCGCGGGCGCTGCGGCGGATGGTCGGCCGGCTCGTCCGCGACGGCTGGCTGCTCACCCCGGCGCAGGCGGCGGCGGCTGGCGTTCAGCGTGGTGCCGCTGTTCCTGGTGGCCGCCGTCGGGCTGGCCCGGCTGGTGGACAGCGCCGTCGAGGCGCGCGACGCGGGCGGGCCCGGCTCAGTGGCCGGCCTCCTGCTGGCCTGCATGGCGACCCTGCTGGCCGGCTGGTGGCTGACGGAGATCCCGGAGACCGGCGCGGCGCCCGCCGGCCGGCTCGTCCGCGACGGCTGGCTGCTCACCCCGGCGCAGCGGCGGCGGCTGGCGTTCAGCGTGGTGCCGCTGTTCCTGGTGGCCGCCGTCGGGCTGGCCCGGCTGGTGGACAGCGCCGTCGAGGCGCGCGACGCGGG
>JAEVHO010000261.1 GCA_016802835.1 Micromonospora sp. ATA32
CAGGTCGTCATACGACGGCGACGACTCGGCAGGCACAGCCCGCCAAGCTACCAGCCTCCACAACAGACACCACAGCCGCCTGACGACCTATCCAGTCACATCGGGCCTTGCGCTAGGGCAGGTCGGATCGATCACCCGACAACAGCCACCCGGCCAGCTGCCGATTACTGGGACACGCTCCTAAGCTAGTCCCAGAAGCACTCCAGGTGGCCGGTGAACGTCGTCGCGTCGGCCTCCGCGCAGAACGTCCCAGCTGCCGGCGGCGCGGCATTCTGGCGGTCGTACGGGTCGACGTAGCGCAACTCCATCAGGTTCGCCAGTTCGGTGGCGTCCAGGTCGTCGAAGGAGGCGATGCCCCCGAGGTACTCCGGGCCGCCGGCGTTCCGGTCGGCGCCGACCAGCGCGTCCCCAACTGGGTCTGGGTCATGCCGAGCTGCTTTCGGATCTCCGCGAGCTGAGCACCGCTCACGGACGCCAGCATCTGCTCGCGCAGTTGCCCCCGGCGGGCCACCCGCTCGGGATGCGCCCAGGACGGATCGAGTTCCCGGGCCTTGGCCTTGACGTCCCGCCAGTCGGATCCACCGGTCATCGCTGCGCTTTCTTCAGGATGTCGGTTGCCGTGCGGGCGTTGCGGGTGCTGATCAGGGCCATTGCCCAGCCGGCTGCCGCGAACCCACCCGCCGCGGCGACCGCGATGACCGCCAGCCGCCAGGCCGACTCGGTCAGCGCCGTTCCGCCCAGGTGCCCGACCAGAGCCCCGTAGCTGGCCCAGGCCGCCGCAGCGGCCGCCTCGTAGCAGAGGAACAACCGGTACGGGTACCGGCTGCGCCCGGCCGAGAAGCAGGCCGCCATCCGGCCGCCCGGGATGAACCGGCAGAGCAGGATCACCAGCGGCCCCGGTTGCCGCAGGCCCCGGGTGACCCGGCCGGCCACCCGACGGGCCCGGCTCGGCTCGGCATGCCGGGGCGCCCGGCGGTCCGGGGCGCTCCGGCCGAGCAGATAGCAGGCCAGGTCCCCGGCGAACACGCCGAGCGCGCCGACGCCGATGGTCAGCGGCAGGCTCAGCCCGCCGTAGACGGTGAGCGCGCCACCGGTGATCATGATGATCTGGGTCGGGATCACCGGCACGAAGGCGTCCGCCACCAGCAGGCCGAGCAGTGCGAGGTACGCCCACGTCGCGAGGTGACGTCAGTGAGTAGTTCGGGCACGACTGCCACCTCGCCGAATGCGGCCGATTGGATGTACCGAACCTGACGGCGTGTCCGGCGTGTCCGGCGTCACCGAGGACAGCCCTGGCCGGTCGTGACCACCGACACGACAGGGCCACCCAGGTACAACGAGACGCCCCCATCGGATGTGACGCACCTGCCGCTTGGTTCGGGAGTCGTTCCCGGGCGGCGGATCGGGGTTCGTCGGCGTACCGTTGTCGGCGCGCGGCCCCATCCCCGTCAGGTCCCCCGTTCCTGACGATCGGGCCGCCGCGGGCCGTCGGCAGGTCCCGTGCCGGCGGCCCGCCCCCTCCATCGGCGCCGCCGTGCCTTCGCCGACGAGTGCCGCGACAAATCCGGATGCGCCGACCCGCGCCCGGCGCATACCTTCGCCGTATGCGCAGCGCGGTAGTGGTGACCACGACGCCGGGAGACCCCGGCGCGCCGCACTGACGTAACCGTCGACGAGGCCCCGGGGCGATCCGCCCCGGGGCCTCGCGGCGTTCCGGCCAAGGTCGCTTCCGGGTCGTACCCGATCAAGGAGAGCGACATGATCGACCACCGCAGGCTCGGCCGGGAGCTGGACCTTTTCGTCTCCGATCCGCTGGCCGGCGCCGGCCTGCCGATCTGGCTGCCGGCCGGGGCCGCCGCCCGGCACGCCGTCGAGGAGTACGTCCGGGAGCTGGAGCGCCGGGCCGGCTACCGGCACGTCTATTCCCCACCGCTGGGCAAACGGGAGCTGTTCGAGCTCTCCGGTCATCTCGGCTATTTCGCCGACGACATGTTCCCGCCGATGCGGTTGAGCGCCGACGACGAGTTCGTGCTCCGGCCGGCGCTCTGCCCGCACCACGCCCTGGTCTTCCGGGCTCGGGGCCGCTCCTACCGGGAACTGCCGCTGCGGATCGCCGAGCTGGGCGGGATGTACCGGGCGGAACGCTCCGGCGTGCTGGGCGGGCTGTCCCGGGTCCGCGCCATCTCGCTGAACGACGCGCACAACTTCTGCGCCCTGGAGCAGGTCGGCGACGAGGTACGCGAGATCCTGCGGCTGATCCGCGAGGCGCACGCCGCGCTCGGCGTACGACCGGCCGGGTTCCGGCTGTCGCTGCGCGGGCCAGGGGAGAAGTACGTCGGCGACGACGCCTCGTGGGCGCGGGCCGAGGAGCTGCTCCGCGCCGCGCTCGATGGGGTGGACTTCACCGAGGCGCCCGGGGAGGCCGCCTTCTACGGCCCGAAGATCGACATCCAGATCGTCGACGCGGCCGGCCGGGAGTCCACCATCTCCACCATCCAGCTGGACTTCGACAAGCCCGAGAAGTTCGACCTGTCGTACACCGACCGGGACGGGCGGCGACGTCGGCCGGTGATGGTGCACCGGAGCCTGGTCGGCAGCATGGAGCGGCTCTTCGCGTACCTGATCGAGGTGCACGCCGGCGCCTTCCCGGCCTGGTACGCCCCGGTGCAGCTGGTGCTGCTCCCGGTCGACGGCAGGCAGGCCGTCGCGGCCGTCGATCTGGTCCGCCGGGCCGAGGCGGCGGGGCTGCGGGCCGAGGCCGACGTGGCCGGCTCGCTGGGCGCCCGGATCCGCGACGCCGGCCGCCGGAAGGTCCCGTACGTCGGGGTGCTGGGTGCCCGCGAGGCGGCCGACGACCTGGTCTCCCTGCGCCTGCGCGACGGTCGCGGGCTGGAGCCGATGCCCGCCCCCGACGCGCTCGCCCTGATCGGCCGGGTGGTCGCCACCCGCGCGCCCGACCTGCTCCCGGCCGACTGAGCAGGTCACGACGACAGCGCCCCCCTGGACCGACGGTGTCCGGGGGGGCCTCGTCGACCTCGTCGTCGACCACCGCACCGGCGAACTGGGACCGGTACAGCCGGTGGTACGCACCCTGTGCGGCGAGAAGCTGCTCGTGGGTGCCCTGCTCGACGATCCGGCCGTGTTCCATCATCAGGATCAGGTCGGCGTCCCGGATGGTGGAGAGCCGGTGCGCGATGACGAAGCTGGTCCGGTCTGAGCGCAGCGCCGCCATGGCCCGCTGGAGCAGCACCTCGGTGCGGGTGTCGACCGAGCTGGTCGCCTCGTCCAGGATCAGCAGCGACGGCTCGGCCAGAAACGCCCGGGCGATCGTGATCAGTTGTTTCTCGCCGGCGCTGACGTTGCTGGCCTCCTCGTCGATCACGGTGTCGTAACCGTTGGGGAGGCTGTGCACGAAGCGGTCCACGAAGGTCGCCCGGGCCGCGGCGAGGATCTCCCCCTCGGTCGCGTCCGGCCGGCCGTAGGCGATGTTGGCCCGGATGGTGCCGCCGAAGAGCCAGGTGTCCTGGAGCACCATGCCGATCCGGCCGCGCAGCTCGTCCCGGGGCATGGCGCTGATGTCCATCCCGTCCAAGGTGATCCGGCCGGCGTCCAGCTCGTAGAACCGCATGATCAGGTTGACCAGAGTGGTCTTGCCGGCGCCGGTCGGGCCGACGATCGCCACGGTGTGCCCCGGCTCGGCGAGCAGCGACAGGTCGTCGATCAGCGGCTTGTCCGGCTCGTACCGGAAGGAGACGTGGGTGAACTCGACCCTGCCGGTGACCCGGGGCGGTGCGGTCGAGTCCGGGGTCTGCTCCTCGGCGTCGAGCACCGCGAAGACCCGCTCGGCGGAGGCCACCCCGGACTGGAGCAGGTTCGCCATCGAGGCGAGCTGGGTGAGCGGCTGGGTGAACTGCCGCGAGTACTGGATGAACGCCTGCACGTCGCCGAGGCTCATCGAACCGGACGCCACCCGCAGCCCGCCGACCACGGCGATCGCGACGTAGCTGAGGTTCCCGACGAACATCATCGCCGGCATGATGATCCCGGAGATGAACTGGGCGCCGAAGCTGGCCTGGAACAGCTCCTCGTTCTTGGCCGCGAAGGCGGCCTGCACCTCGCGCTGCCGGCCGAAGACCTTGACCAGCTCGTGGCCGGTGTACGCCTCCTCGATCTGGCCGTTCAGCTCACCGGTGTGCCTCCACTGGGCGATGAACCTGCGCTGCGACCGCTTGGCGATCTGCTGGGTGACGAGCACGGACAGCGGCACCGCGACCAGGGCGATCAGCGCCAGCAGCGGCGAGATCCAGAACATCATCGCCAGCACGCCGACCACCGTCAGCAGCGCGGTGAGCAGCTGGCTGAGCGTCTGCGACAGGGTCTGCGAGATGTTGTCGATGTCGTTGGTGACCCGGCTGAGCAGTTCGCCCCTGGGCTGCCGGTCGAAGTAGGGCAGCGGCAGCCGGTTGAGCTTTTCCTGTACGTCGGCGCGCAGCCTCAGCACGGTCCGCTGCACCACCCCGTTGAGCAGCCAGCCCTGCCACCACATCAGCAGACTGGCGCCCAGGTAGAGCGCGAGCGCCAGCGCGAGCGTGCGGCCCAGCGCGGTGAAGTCGATGCCCACCCCGGGCACCACGTCCATCCGGGCCAGCATGGCGGCGAAGTTGTCGTTGCCCGAGGCTCGGGCCCCGGCGACGACCTGGTCCAGCGCGGCGCCGGGAGGCATTCCCCGGCCGATCACCCCGGCGAAGATGATGTCGGTGGCGTGGCCCAGGATCTTCGGCCCGACCACGCTGGCCGCGACACTCGCCACCGCCAGGGTGATGATGGCGGTCAGCTGCAGCCGGTGCGGGCGCAGCCGGCCCAGCAGCCGCCGGGCGGACGGCCCGAAGTTCATCGACTTCTCCGCCGGCATGGCGGCGCCCATCCACGGCGGGCCGCCCCGCTGCCCGCCCTGGGGCAGCCGCTTCGGCGTCCGCGCGTCGGCGGCGGCCTTCAGGCCGGCGGCCGGCTTCTGCTCCGGTACGCCGTTCATGCCGTCACCTCCGCCGTCTGCTGGGACGCCACGATCTCGGCGTACGTCGGGCAGTTCTCCAGCAGGTCCTCGTGTCGTCCCATCCCGACGACGCCCCCGTCCTCCAGCACGATGATCTGGTCGGCGTCGACGATCGTGGAGACCCGCTGGGCCACGATCACCACCGCCGCGTCCGCGGTGACCGGCCGCAGCGCCGCTCGCAGCCGGGCGTCGGTGCCGAGGTCGAGCGCCGAGAACGAGTCGTCGAAGAGGTAGATCTCCGGCTGGCGGACCAGCGCCCGGGCGATCGCCAGCCGTTGCCGCTGGCCACCGGAGACGTTCGTGCCGCCCTGCGCGATCGGCGCGTCCAGTCCGCCGGGCATCTGGGCCACGAAGTCCCGCCCCTGGGCGATCTCCAGCGCCTGCCACAGCTCCTCGTCGGTGGCGTCCGGGTTGCCGTACCGCAGGTTGCTGGCGACCGTTCCGCTGAACAGGTACGGCCGCTGCGGCACCAGCCCGATCCGGCGCCACACCTCGTCCGGTTCCAGCAGCCGCACGTCCACCCCGTCGACCAGTACCGCACCGGCGGTCGGGTCGACCAGCCGGGGGATCAGCGTGAGCAGGGTGGTCTTGCCGGCGCCGGTGGACCCGATGATGGCCGTGGTCCGGCCGGGGCCGGCCCGGAACGAGATGTCGTGCAGCACCGGGGCGCTCGCCCCGGGGTATTGGAAGGCGACGCGGCGGAGCTCCAGCTCGGCCTGCCTGGTCACCGCGATCACCGGATCGGCCGCCGGCACCACCGACGACTCGGTGTCCAGCACCTCGACGATGCGCTCGGCGCAGACCGCCGCCCGCGGCACCATCATCAGCATGAAGGTGGCCATCATGACGGCCATCAGGATCTGCATCAGGTACTGCAGGAACGCGGTCAGCGCGCCGATCTGGATCTGGCCGGCGTCGACCCGCTGCGCGCCGAACCAGAGCACCGCGACGCTGGAGACGTTGAGCACCAGCATCACCACTGGGAAGATCAGGGCCATCAGCCGGCCGACGCGCAGCGCGGTCGCGGTGAGGTCGGCGTTGGCGACGCCGAACCGGTCCCTCTCGTACGGCTCGCGGACGAACGCCCGGACCACCCGGATGCCGGTGATCTGCTCGCGTAGCACCCGGTTGACCGTGTCGATCCGGGTCTGCATGAGCCGGAAGCCGGGCACCATCCGCCGGATGATGAGGCCCAGCGCGATCGCCAGCACGGGCACGCTGACCAGCATCAGCCGGGAGAGCCCGAGGTCCTCGCGCAGCGCCATCACCACGCCGCCGACGCTCATGATCGGCGCGGCGACCAGCATGGTGCAGCTCATCAGCACGAGCATCTGCACCTGTTGCACGTCGTTGGTGTTGCGGGTGATCAGCGAGGGCGCGCCGAACCGGGCCACCTCGCGGGCGGAGAAGCGGTTGACCTGCTCGAAGATGCCGGCCCGGACGTCCCGGCCGAAGGCCATCGCGGTGCGCGCGCCGAGGTAGACCGCGGCGACCGAGCAGAGGATCTGCAGCAGGCTGACCAGCAGCATCCAGCCGCCGGTGCGCATGATGTAGTCGGTGTCGCCCCGGGCCACGCCCAGGTCGATGATGTCGGCGTTCAGGCTCGGCAGATAGAGCGAGGCCATCGTGCCGACGAACTGGAGCAGCACCACCGCGACCAGCGGCCGGCGGTACGGGCGTAGGAAGCTGCGCAACAGGCGGATCAGCACGGGCGGCTCCCCGGTGTCGTCTCGTCGGATCCCTGATGAGGGTTCAACCTGCCGTCCTCCCCGTCGGACGTGGTCAGGATCAGTTCGATGAGGAACTCGCGGATCACCGCCCTCTTCACCGGATCGGCGTCGACCGAGGTGAGCGGCGGATCGCCGTGGATCAGGTCGGTGAGGACCTGCGCGTGCTGGTGCCCCTGATCGGTCAGCGCGAGCCGCACCGTACGCCGGTCGGCGCTGTCCCGGCGACGCTCGACGAAGCCGTCACGCTCCAGCGTGTCGACGATGCCGGTGAGCGTCGCGGGCCGGACGAAGCAGTATTCGGCGACCTCGCGGTGGGTGGCGTCGCCGGTGCGGCTGAGGATGAAGAGCACCCGCATTCCGGCCGAGGTGAGGCCGTGGTGTTCGGCCAGGTAACGGCCCCAGTACTGCTCGACCAGGTGACCGGCGACCGCGACTAGCCGCCCGAGCGGCGCGTTGCGCAGCATGTCGGGGAAGGGGGCCGGTGGTTCCATCTGCACGGCGACGAGGTTAGCTCCCAAACCGTAAGGGGCCAAACGAATTGTGGCAGGCGACATCTTGTCGGTGGCAAGTTAGGCTTTCGTCATGGCGACGCGCGGCTACCACCACGGCGACCTACGGCGGGCCCTGCTCGACGCCGCGGTCGAGGCGATCGGCGAGTCGGGTCCGGCCGCGCTGAGCCTGCGCGACCTGGCCCGCCGCGCGGGCGTCTCGCACGCCGCACCAGCGCACCACTTCGGCGACAAGGCGGGCCTGCTCACCGCGCTCGCGTCGAGGGGTACGACCGCCTCGCCGCCGCGCTGGACCGGGCCGGCGACGACCTGCTGGAGGTCGGCGTGGCGTACGTCCGGTTCGCGGTCGACCACCGCGCCCACTTCGAGGTGATGTTCCGGCCGGACCTCTACCGGGGTGACGACGCCGAGGTG
>JAEVHO010000262.1 GCA_016802835.1 Micromonospora sp. ATA32
GTGGCCAGACCCGCCGCGTGCAGCGCTTCCCGCTCCGCCGCCACCGGCACCACCCCGACGGTACGACCCGCGCCCGCCCGCCGCGCCGCCGCCAGCGACAGCGACCCGCTCTTGCCGGCGCCACCGATCACCGCCACGCTCACCGGCCGGCGTCCCCCGCCCGCTCCCGCTGCGCCACGTACCCCGACACCACCCGCGACGTCAGCGCCGGCGCCCCACACACGTCCAGCACCGCCAGGGACAGCTGCGGGTCCTCGTCCGCCGGCAGCACCGCCGCGATGGACCGGGCGAACAGGATGGCGTACCCGTCGCACGGCACCTGCTCGCTGCGGCCGTCCCACCGCGCCAAGCCGTCGAGGATCACCAGCGGGGTGAGCGTCAGCGACACCAGCGTCGCCACCCGGTCACCCGCCTTCAGCCCCAGCGGGGAGCGCCGCCCGGCCTCCTCCACGGTCCCGATCAACATGCCGCCCGAGCCGGTCACCGGGTTCTGCATCTTGCCCCGGGTGGCGATGATCTCCAGCACCTCGGCGCGGACCTTCTCGCCATCACCGCCGTGCTTCTCCGACAACTGCCGGTAGCTCGCCGCGTCCAGGTTCAGCCGCTGCACCCGGATCCGCACCTCGTTCGGCGCGATCTCCGGGTCGGCCGACAACCGCCACGCCGCCTGCGGCAGCACCCCGACCGGTTCCACGACGCGGTGCAGACCCACCGGTGACGTCACGCCGACCTCCCCCTGTCAACCGCCCGAAGCCCTGGCCAGGGCTCGCGTAACGGGAAAACTTCCGGCAGACTAATTTCTTCGCCGGATATTTTCCAGTAGCCTTCGGGGCTGCTGATCAAATGCACCACACCGAGGAGGGGCCGTGACCCAGACACAACCGGTTGAGACCATCCCTCAACCCCGTCACGCCCCGGTCGCGGTGCCGACCGCCGGGCAGCCGTACGAATACCGCCGCAAGCCCCTGGTCGAACCCGACTGGACCCGCTTCCCCGGCTGGCGGCACATCACCTGGGAGCAGTGGGAATCCGCCCAGTGGCAGCGCGTCAACTGCGTCAAGAACATCAAGCAGCTGCGCACCGTCCTCGGCGACCTCGTCGACGAGTCCTTCTACGAGGACCTCGCCGCCGACCAGTCCGCCCTGGCCACCATGTCGATGCTGGTGCCGCCGCAGATGATCAACACGATGGTCCCGTTCGCGCCGATGAGCACCGAGTCGTTCCTCGCCGACCCCATCCGGCGCTACATGATCCCCGTCGCCTCCGACCGGCGCACCGACTGGCCCTCCCACCCGTACGCCAGCCGCGACTCCCTGCACGAGCACGACATGTGGGTCGCCGAAGGCCTCACCCACCGCTACCCCACCAAGGTCCTCGCCGAACTGCTCTCCACCTGCCCGCAGTACTGCGGCCACTGCACCCGGATGGACCTGGTCGGCAACTCGACCCCCGCCGTCGACAAGCTCAAGCTCACCCTCAAGCCCGTCGACCGCTACGACGCCCACATCAGCTACCTCAAGGCCCACCACGGGGTGCGCGACGTCGTCGTCTCCGGCGGCGACGTGGCCAACGTGCCGTGGAAGAACCTCGAGTCGTACCTGATGCGGCTGCTCGAGATCGAAACCATCCGCGACATCCGGCTCGCCACCAAGGCCCTCATGGGCCTGCCCCAGCACTGGCTCCAGCCCGACGTGGTCGAGGGCCTCGAGCGGGTCGCCCGCACCGCCTCCCGGCGCGGCGTCAACCTCGCCATCCACACCCACGTCAACCACGCCCAGTCGCTCACCCCGCTGGTCGCCAAGGCCGCCCAGACCGCCCTCGACGTCGGCGTACGGGACGTCCGCAACCAGGGCGTGCTCATGCGCGGCGTCAACGCCACCACGCCCGACCTGCTCGACCTCTGCTTCGCCCTGCAGGCGAGGCGAGCATCCTGCCGTACTACTTCTACATGTGCGACATGATCCCCAACGCCGAACACTGGCGGGTCCCGGTCTGGCACGCCCAGCAGCTCCAGCACGACATCATGGGCTACCTGCCCGGCTACGCCACCCCGCGGATCGTCTGCGACGTCCCCTTCGTCGGCAAGCGCTGGGTGCACATGCTCACCGAGTACGACCGCGACCTCGGCATCTCCTACTGGACGAAGAACTACCGCACCTCCATCGAGTCCGCCGACCTGGAGGCGCTCAACAAGCGCTACGCCTACTACGACCCGATCGACACCCTCCCCGACGCCGGCCAGCAGTGGTGGGCCACCCACGGCGGCGAAGCCTGAACCCCGCCGTCAGCCCCGCCGTCACCCGCTGACGGCGGGGTGACATGTTTCCCCACCACGACACCACCGCCACCCGGGGCGCCGCCCCGCCCAGAAGATCCTGCTCTTCGCAGGAATGGCCGGATTCCTGTCAGGACCGGCCGTGCCCGCCCTGTGGATCACTGCCGCGCTGGTCCAGGCGATCCTGCCCTACCTCGTTCCCGGCAGGTCCTGGCTCGCCGTCGCGGCGTCGTTCCGCGTACGCCCCGAACACTTCGTCGAACGGCACGGTCTCCTGGTGATCGTGGCGCTCGGCGAGTCGGTCGTCGCCATCGGGATGGGCGTCGACACCGGACACATCACCGTCGGCACCGCCGCGGGCATGTCATGGTGCTCGCGCTACCGGCCTCGATGTTTGCTCTCGGGGTGGCACGGTCCAGCGGTGGCGCCCCGAGCCGGCGGCAGCCCTCGCCCTCTCCGGCGGCGTCGCGCTCTTCCTGGTCGGCGTCGCCGGCGTCCGACGATCCCTCTCCGTCGGCACACCCTGGAGCCGGCTGCTGGTCGCCGTCCCCGTCCTCGCCGCCATCGGCATCGGCACCGCGGTGGCCTCCGGACTCCAACTGGCGACCGTGATTGTGCTGATCGCGGGGATGCTCGCCCTCGACGCCCGTTTCAGACGCCGCGCGCGCATACATGATCACGGCAACGCCCACCAGGCAGACCCCCGCGCCCACCACGTCCCACCGGTCCGGCTGGAACCCGTCGACCAGGACGCCCCAGCCCAGCGACCCGGCCACGAAGACGCCGCCGTACGCGGCCAGGATCCGGCCGAAGTTCGGGTCGGGCTGAAACGTCGCGACGAAGCCGTAGCAGCCCAGCGCGACCACGCCGGCCGCGATCCACCACAGCCCCCGGTGCTCCCGCCAGCCCTGCCAGACCAGCCACGCCCCGCCGATCTCCGCCAGCGCGGCCAGCACGAACAGCAGCAGCGAACGCGCGACGGTCACGACCCCGACCCTAGCCGGCACCGCCCGGCAGTCCCCTCCCTCCGGTGCGGCGAACGAAACCACATGTCCACCCGCGGCGCAGATGGACGACGGCGGGCCCTCGGATCGTGCCGAGGACCCGCCGCGTCAGCAGGTCATTTGTTGAAGGCGTCCTTGACGTCCCGACGGGCGTACTTCACGTGCGCGCCGGCCTGCCTGGCACGGGCCTCGCTCTGCTCACTGGCGCCCTCGGCCCGCATCCGCTCGTTGTCGGTCGCGTCGCCGATGCGCTCCTTGGCCGCGCCGGTCAGCTCCTCGGCCTTGTTCCTGGCCTTGTCCGTGAAGCTCATCTCGACTCCCTCGCTCGGGCTCTGCCTGGGTGCGGGTCGCCCTTCTCCCCGGATGCCCGTCCGGGTGCCGGTGAAAACGTGGTCGGTTTCGGGTGGACCGGGACACCACCGCTAAGGCATCCTAGGACGCTAGGTGAAACGCGGGGCGCGAAGCCTGGTTAACTGGCCGGATGGGCGAGATCCTGCTGATCCGGCACGGCGAGACCACCTGGAGCGCGAGCCACCGGCACACCTCGTACACCGATCTGGACCTCACCCCGGACGGCGAGCGACAGGCCCGCGCCCTCGGCGGGTTCCTCGCCGCCCGGCGGTTCGCCCGAGTGCTGTCCAGCCCGCGCGCCCGGGCGCTGCGCACCGCGCAGCTGGCCGGGTTCACCGTCGACGCGGTCGAGGACGACCTCGTCGAGTGGAACTACGGCGAGTACGAGGGGCGCACCACCGCCGACATCCACCAAGACCGTCCGCACTGGAACATCTGGACCGACGGCTGCCCGGGCGGCGAGTCACCCGGGCAGGTCGGCGACCGGGTCGACCGGGTGCTCGCCCGGGTCACTCCCCTGCTGGAGCGGGGCAACGTGGCGCTGATCGGCCACGCGCACAGCCTACGGGTGCTCGGCGCCCGCTGGGTCGGCCTGCCGCCGTCGGCCGGCGGCAAGCTGCGGCTGGACACCGCCACGGTCAGCGTGCTCGGCCACGAGCACACCCGACCGGTCATCCTGCGGTGGAACCTGCCGGTTCCCCCGGCACCCGAGAACGAACCCGTCCCGCCGGATCGCCCGTGATCTTCGGCGGCCGGCTCTCGTACGGGGTGGAGAGCACCACCGTCGTGCGGGTGGTGACGTTCGCCGCCGTCCTGATCTGCTGGAGCACCCGCTCCAGGTCGGCCGGGCTGGCCACCCGCACCAGCAGCAGGTAGAAGTCCTCTCCCGCCACCGAGTAGCACGAGTCGATCTCCGGCAGGTGGGCCAGCCGCTCCGGCGCGTCGTCCGGCTGGGACGGGTCGAACGGCCGGATCGCCACGAACGCGGTCAGCGGCAGGTCCAGTGCCTCGAACGAGACCCGGGCGGCGTACCCCTTGATCACGCCGCGCTGCTCCAGCCGGCGGACCCGTTGGTGCACCGCGGAGACCGACAGGCCCACCTTCTCCGCCAGGTCGGTGTACGACAGCCGACCGTCAGCGGTCAGCGCGGCGATGATGGCACGGTCGATCTCCTCCACGGCGTGCAACCTACCGGCAAAAGCGCTCCCGTGCGACGCCGGACCCGCCGAGCGTGACGGGAAGGCCATCGGGTCAGGGCTACGCGGTTCTCAGCCCTTCGCCAGCGCCCGGGAGATCACCAGCCGCTGGATCTGGTTGGTGCCCTCGACGATCTGGAGCACCTTCGCCTCCCGCATGTACCGCTCCACCGGGTGGTCGGCCACGTAGCCGGCGCCGCCGAGGACCTGGACCGCGTCGGTGGTCACCCGCATCGCCATGTCGGTGGCGAAGAGCTTCGCCTTCGCCGCCTCGATCGAGTACGGCCGGGCGGCGTCGCGCAGCCGGGCGGCGGCGAGGGTCAGCGCCCGGGCGGCCGAGATCTGGGTGGCCAGGTCGGCCAGGTTGAAGCCGAGCCCCTGGAAGTCGATGATGGCCCGGCCGAACTGCTGCCGCTCCCGGGCGTAGCCGACCGCGTAGTCCAGGGCCGCCTGGGCCAGCCCGACCGCGCAGGCGGCGATGCCGAGCCGACCCGAGTCCAGGGCGGACATCGCGATGGTGAAGCCGGCGCCCTCGCCGCCGATCAGCCGGTCGGCGGACACCCGGGCGTCGTCGAAGGCGATCTGCGCCACCGGCGAGGAGCGCAGCCCCATCGTCCGCTCGGCCACCTGCGGGTGGATGCCCGGGGTGGCACGGTCGGCGAGCAGGCAGGAGATGCCCTTCGGGCCGGGCCCGCCGGTGCGGCAGAAGATGTTGTAGAAGTCGGCGACCCGGGCGTGCGTGATCCACGCCTTGGTGCCGGAGACGACGTACGCGTCGCCGTCGCGGACCGCGCGGGTGCTCAGCGACGCCGCGTCGGAGCCGCCCTGCGGCTCGGAGAGGCAGTACGCGCCGAGCAGCTGCCCGCCGAGCAGGTCCGGCAGCAGCTTGCGCTGCTCGTCGGTGCCGAACGCGGCCACCGGGTAGCAGGACAGGGTGTGCACGCTGACCGCCTCGGCCACCGCGAGCCAGCGGCTGGCCAGGATCTCCAGCACCTGGAGGTAGACCTCGTACGGCTGGGCGCCGCCGCCGTGCTCCTCGGGGTAGGGCAGGCCGAGCAGACCGGCCCGGCCGAGGGTGCGCAGCACCTCCCGGGGGAACTCGGCGCGTTCCTCGAACCCGGCCGCCTTCGGGGCGAGCTCCCGGTCGGCGAGTTCGGTGGCCAGGTCCAACAGGTCGTGGGCCTCGTCGGTGGGAAGGATCCGGTCGACAGTCATAGCGCGATGAGCTCCGTGGGGGTGGTGTTGAGCCGTACCACGCCGTCCGTTGTGCAGACGACGATGTCCTCGATCCGGGCGCCGTGCCGCCCGGCGAGGTAGATGCCGGGTTCGATGGAGAACGCCATGCCGGGCTCCAGCGCCCGGGTGTTGCCCGCGACCACGTACGGCTCCTCGTGGCCGTCCAGGCCGATGCCGTGGCCGGTGCGGTGCAGGAACGCCGGACCATATCCGGCGGCGGTGATCAGGTCGCGAGCGGCCGCGTCGACCGACTCGGCGGTGACGGCGGCTGACCGCCGCGACCGGCGCTGACCCGCGCCGACCGGCGGTACGGCCGCGCCCGCGCTGACCGGCGGGGCCGGCCCTGAACGGCCCGGAACGGCGAGGCCGCCGGTCAGTTCGGGTGTGCGGGCTGGTCGAGGATCGCGCTGAACCGCTCCTCGGCGAGGTCGAGCTGGGCGAAGATGTGCCGCTTCACCGGTGCCGACAGGGGAGTGTCCGGCCGGCGATGAGGTCCCGGAAGACCGGCACCAGCGGTCGGTACTTCGCGGCCGACGAGGCCACCTTCGGCCCGACGGTGTGGATGACGCCCACCCCGTTGTCGGTGAAGTCGGAAATCTTGATCACCCGGGCCCACGGCTCGCGGTCCAGGCTGGCGGCCACGTGCTCGCGGTACTGGACGTGCCGGTCCCGGTCCGGGTCGTAGGTGGGGTTGGTGACCGCCCCGACGAGGCGTGCCACCCGCGGTCCGAACCGCTCGGCGAGCGTCGCCAGCGCCGCCGCCGTCGAATCCCCGCCCGAGTCCCCGGCCAACTCCGCCGGATGGTCCTCGACCGCGTCGTGCAGCAGCCCGGCGACGATCACGTCGACGTCGCGCACCTGGTAGTGGTGCATCATCCGGATGGCGACTCGGAGCAGGTGGTTGAGGTACGGCTCGCGGACCCGACGGTCGTCGCGGTGCAGCTCGGCGGCGAGGTCGAGGGCAGCGGTGAGCCGGGCCCGGGCGTCCTCGTCGAAGGCCCGGATCTCCAACCGGAACCGTTCGAGCAGCCCGGGCTCGCCATGGATCTCCGTGATCGCGTGCATCGGCATGGTGGCCAGGTACGGCGGGAAGTCCATGGATCACTTATAGCGGATCTTCACCAACTCGCGGATGCTCTCGTCGCCCAGCCGACGTTTCCCTTGCCGGCCCGGCGTCCGTGGGTTCCGCTGCCCCGGTTGGCCCGCGGCCCGCCGTCGGCGGCCTCACCGGGTGGCCCCGGAGGGGCGGCTCAGCATCAGACCGGCGACGTCGACCGCCTCGAAGTCGCTGCCGTGCAGGGTGCGCAGGGCCCGCAGCGCGGAGTTGTCCCAGCGGTCGTCCGGGGAGCCGGAGACGTACCAGGCTGAGCCGTGGTCGGCGGGCAGGGCCGGGTCGGTGGCGTCCGAGGCGGAGTGGGTCGCCGGCCAGGTGTACCCGGTGCGGGTGCGCGGCACGGTGATCCGGATGGCGTGCTGGATGCCGCCGGCAGCCACCTCGTCGTACCGGACCAGGCCGGCGAGGATCGACAGCCCGGCCGCGTCGGCCGAGGTCCAGCCGGCCCGGCGCAGCCGGTTCGACCGGAGGTCGAAGATCGCCCCGGAGCCCGCCAGCCAGGAACCGTCGGCCGCCGG
>JAEVHO010000263.1 GCA_016802835.1 Micromonospora sp. ATA32
GACACGGACCTGCTCGACCGGATACGGCACCTCCCGCGCCAGACGCACCCACAACGGCGCACCGCCTCTGGCGGTCGGAATCCGGACCCGACGGCCGTCGATGGTGAACGTGCCGTGATACCAACGCACCGGCACCAACCCCCGCCGCCGCCGCGGGAACCCCGCCAACCACGTCACCCGCGCTGCGGCGCTTCGCCGCCGCGAACCACGCATCCGAAAACCGGCGCAACACCGACCGGGCACCAGTGGAATCCAGTTCCGCGAACGTGCCCGGCCCCGACGCGGCCAGTTCCCGACACAACTCCTGATACCCGACAAGGGCTACGTCCCGGCGGCGGCGCCGCCACGCGTTGACCTCCACCACACACGCCCACACATCACCGGCGGAGCGCAGCAACCCGAAACACCGGCGCCGCTGCCCGCGCGTCACCCGCAACCCGACACGGGCCGTGCGGTGCACGACCCGCGGCGCGGCCGGATCCCGACGACGAGGCACGCATCGAAGCCAACACCACCCCTACGACACTTTCCCAACCCCGACCAACCCCGCCAACGTTCGTGGACACCGCACTAGCCGGCCGTCCCGTCCGGCCCGGCGTCCGGGTCGGGGCAGCAGACGGTCAGGGCGCCGGGCACCACCCTCACCTTGAGCCGGGTCGCCGTCGTCCGCGCCCCGCCGTCGAGCTCGTACGTCTTCGGCGCGTCGAAGCGGACCCGGACCACGCGGCCGCGGGTGATCCGCACGAACGGCGAATCCTCCGACCGGCCGGCGGCCATCCGGCTCAGCGTCCGGGCCCAGTCCACGGCCCCGCTGGCGGTCGCCACCCCGACCTCCAGCGCGCCGTCGTCGGGGCGGGCGTCGTCGAACGCGGGGATGCCGCCGGTGATCGTGCCGACGTTGCCGAACAGCACGCAGCTCGCGTCGCCGTCGAACCACTCGGTCCCGTCGACGCGGATCCGGGTGCGCACCAGTTCTCCCCGCACGTGCCGCAGCCCCGTCCACACGTACGCGAGGCGACCCAGCCTGCCTTTGAGCTGGCGGTCGGCGTCGCGGATCAGGTCACCGTCGAAGCCGGCGCCGGCCATCACCGCGAAGTGTTCGCCGTTGAGCTTGCCCAGGTCGAGTCGGCGGCGCCGGCCGTGCAGGCCGATCCGGACCGCCTCGGCCAGGTCCGCCGGGATGCCCAGGTTGGTGGCGAAGAGGTTCGCCGTCCCGGCGGGCAGGATCGCCATCGCGCTGTCCGAGCCGGCCAGCGTGTCGGCACAGCGCTGCACCATGCCGTCCCCGCCCCACACGAAGACCAGGTCGGCGCCCCGCTTGAGCGCTTTGCGGACCTTCTTCGGCGCCTTGCGGCTCTTCGGCACCTCGTACCAGATCGCGGGATCGACGCCCGCGCGGACGAGCGTCGCGCGCAGTTCGTCGAGGCCGCCGCCGAGGGCCTTCTTGCGGTGGGCGACGACCGCGACAGTGCCCGACCGCTCGGGGGTCACCGGGTCGAGTGCCGCCAGGGTGCTCGCGCTCATGACTCACGGTGATACCCAGCCGCGCCGATTCTCACGCCAGGCGGTACCGGGACTACACCGCCGGCGCGGTGCTGTCCTGGACGGCGTGGTGGGACCACGTGGCGATGGACCCGACCCTGGGTCGCGTGGCGGAGAAGCGTCGGACGATCTACCCGACCGGGTAGGCGCGGGTCTCGGCGGCCTTGACCGCCGCCCAGACGGCCTGCCCGGGGGCGAGTCGCAGGTGCGCGGCGGCGGCCGGGGTGATGTCGGCGGCGGCGGTCACCGGGCCGCCGAGCTGGACACGGAGGTTGTCGCCGTGGCGCTGTACCCCGACGATGACGGCCGGCCAGGTGTTGCGGGGGCTGCCGTCGGGCCGGGTGGCGTGCAGGGCGACGGCGGAGGGTGCGAACGCGACGAAGGCGTCGCCGTCGACCCGGTCGGCGGCGGTGAGGGTGAGGTCACCGACCCGGACGCTGTGCCCGTCGCCGTGGCCGCGGTGCAGGTTGAGTCCGACGAGGCGGGCGACGTAGTCGGTGCGCGGTTGGGCGGTGATGGTGGCCGCGTCGCCCTCCTGGACCACCCGGCCGTGCTCGATGATGACGAGCCGGTCGGCCAGGACCAGGGCGTCGAGCGGGTCGTGGGTGACCAGCAGCGTCGCTCCCCGGTGGTCGCCGAGGTGCCGTTGCAGTTCGGCGCGGGTGTCGAGGCGGGTACGGGCGTCGAGCGCCGCGAGGGGTTCGTCGAGCAGCAGCAGGGTCGGGTCGACGGCGAGGGCGCGGGCGAGCGCGACCCGTTGGGCCTGCCCGCCGGAGAGCTGCCGGGGTCTGCGCCTGGCCTGCTCGGCGAGGCCGACCCGGGTGAGCCAGGTGTGGGCGTGCGCCCGGGCGGTGCGCCGGTCGGCGCCGCGCCGACGGGGTCCGAAGGCGACGTTGTCGAGCGTGCTCAGGTGTGGGAAGAGCAGGTAGTCCTGGAACACGACGCCGATCGGGCGCCGCTCCGGCGGCGTCCACCGGCGGTGGTCGGGACGGTCGAGGTCGACGCCGGCGAGGGTGAGGTGCCCGGCGGCCAGCGGGTCCAGCCCGGCCAGCGCCCGTAGCGCGGTGGTCTTGCCGGCGCCGTTGGGGCCGAGCAGCGCGACCACCTCGCCGACGTCGATGTGGAGGTGGACGTCGAGGTGGAAGGCGCCCCGGCCGGCGACGAGGTGCGCGTCGAGCAGCGGCTCCGTCACGGACTGGTGATCCATCGGTCGCGCAGCCCGGCGAGGATGGCGACGGAGACGGTGAGCAGGACGAGGCTGAGCACGATCGCGGCCTGTAGGTCGGTCTCCAGGGCGAGGTAGACCGCGAGCGGCATGGTCTGCGTCCGGCCGGGATAGTTGCCGGCGAAGGTGATGGTGGCGCCGAACTCGCCCAGGGCCCGCGCCCAGCACAGCACCGCGCCGGCGGCGATGCCGGGCACGACCAGCGGCAGGGTGACGTGGGTGAAGGTGGTCCACCGGCCGGCGCCCAGGGTGGCGGCGGCCTCCTCGTAGCGGGTGTCCGCGCCGCGCAGGGCGCCCTCGACGGCGATGACCAGGAACGGCATGGCCACGAACGCTTCGGCCAGCACGACGCCGGTGGTGGTGAACGGCAGGGTGAGGCCGAACGTCGTGTCGAGCCACTCGCCGAGCAGGCCGCGGCGGCCGAAGACGAGCAGCAGTGCCACGCCGCCGACCACCGGCGGCAGGACGAGGGGGACGGTGACCAGCGCCCGGACGAGCCGCCGGCCGGGGAACTCGGCCCGGGCGAGAAGCCAGGCCAGGGGTACGCCGAGCGTGACGCAGACCAACGTGGCGAGGGTGGCGGTCTGCAGCGACAGCCGTAGCGCGGTCAGCACGCCGGGTTCGGTGAGGCGCTGCGGCAGCGTCGTCCAGGGGGCGCGGGCGAGCAGGCCGAGCAGGGGCAGCACGAGGAACGTCAGCCCGAGCAGGGCGGGGACGAGCAGCGCCGTCGGCACCCGACGGTTGCCGGCCCGGCGGCGCCTCGGTGCGGGCACCGCCGCCTCGGTGGTGTCGGTGACCGGCATCTAGGACCCGGCGGCCTGGAACCCGGCGGTGGTGAGCACCGCCCGGCCACGGTCGGACCGGACGTAGGCGACGAACGCGCGGGCGCCGGTCGGGTTCCCGGCGTCCTTCAGCGCGACGATCGGGTAGTCGTTGATCGTCCCGGCCGACTCGGGGAACTCGACGCCGTCCACGTCGGACGCGGCGGCCTTCGCGTCGGTGCGGTAGACCAGCGCGGCGTCCACCTCGCCGAGCTTCACCTTCGACAGCGCGCCCTTGACGTCCTGCTCCAGGGTGACGGGGGTCAACGTGAGCGTGGCCGCGTCGAGGGCCTTCCTCGCGGCGGCGCCGCAGGGCACCTGCGCGGCGCAGATCGCCACCTTCACCCCCGGTCCGGTCAGGTCGGCCAGGCCGTTGACCTGCTTCGGGTTGCCCTTCGGCACGGCGATGACGAGCTGGTTGCGGGCGAAGACCGTCGGCGCGTCCACGGCGTTGCCGGCGTCGGTGACGGCCTTCATGTTGGCCGGCGAGGCGGAGGCGAACACGTCCGCCGGTGCTCCCTCGTTGATCTGAGTGGCCAGTGCCGAGCTGCCGGCGAAGCTGAACGTCACCGTCGACCCGGGGTTGGCCGCCTCGAAGTCCCTGCCGAGCCGGGTGAACGTCTCGGTCAACGAGGCCGCCGCGAACACGGTGAGCGGTCCGGTGATCCCGGCGGAGCCGCCCGGCGCCGGGCAGGCCGGGTCGGAGCTGCCGCCGCAGGCGGCGACGCCGAGGGTCAGGGCGGTCATACCGGCGAGGGCGGTACGCGTCCACCGTGCGGTCATGAGCTGGTCCTTCCCTTCGGGGCCGCGCCCGGGGTGGACCGTTCCACCACCACCGTCGTCGACTTGATCACCGCGACGGCCACCGATCCAACCTGGAGATCCAGGTCGTCGACGGCCTCGCGGCTCATCAGCGAGACGACCCGGAACGGGCCGGCCTGGATGTCGACCTGCGCCATCACCGTGTCCTTGACAACCGCCGTCACGATGCCCCGCAGCCGGTTACGCGCCGACGACAGCTCCGGGTGGTCCTCCGCCGGGGCGCGGACGAACGCGGCCAGGTCGACGCCATCGATCATCCGGTGACCGTTCTCGTCGCGGGTCGCGCCGAGCCGGCCGGCGTCGATCCAGCGGCGGACCGTGTCCGCGCTGACTCCGAGCAGTTCGGCGGCCTCACCGATCCGGAACATCGCCACCCGGCCACCCTAGCCGTCCGCACCTGCCAGGGGGAAGGTCGCATATCGCCCGCATCTTCGAGGGTTGGTCGGTCCCGGAGCCGCAGGTGCGCGCAACGGGCAGGTGGTGGCGGTGGGTCGGTGGGCGGGACGCGCCGGGCGCTCCCGCCCACTGCCGGCGTCAGAGGGTACGGGCCAGCCGGTCGGCGAGGATCCGGGTGAAGCGCGACGGGTCGGCCAGCTCCCCGCCCTCGGCGAGCAGCGCCATCCCGTACAGCAGCTCGGCGGTCTCCGCCAGTGCCTCCTCCGAGCCGCCCCGCTCGTGCGCGGTACGCAGCCCGGCGACCAGCGGGTGGTCGGGGTTGAGTTCGAGGATGCGCTTGACCGTCGGCACCTCGTGCCCCATCGCCCGGTACATCTTCTCCAGCGTCGGGGTCATGTCGTGGGCGTCGCCGACCACGCAGGCCGGCGAGGTGGTCAGCCGGGAGGAGAGCCGCACCTCCTTGACGCTGTCGGCGAGCGCGCCGCCCATCCAGCTGAGCAGCTCGGCGAATTCCTTGCGGTCCGCCTCGGCCTTCTCCCGGTCCTCGTCGGTGTCGAGGTCGACCTGGCCCTTGGCGATGGACCGCAGCGGCCGGCCGTCGAACTCGCCGACCCGCTCGACCCAGACCTCGTCGACCGGGTCGGTCAGGATCAGCACCTCGTAGCCCTTGGCGCGGAACGCCTCCATGTGCGGCGAGTTCTCGACCATCGAGCGGGACTCACCGGTGGAGTAGTAGATGTCGCTCTGGCCGTCCTTCATCCGCTCCACGTACCCGGAAAGGCTGGTCAGCTCGGCCGGGTCGTGGGTGGAGGCGACGGAGACGACGCCGAGGATCGCGGCCTGGTTGTCCGCGTCGTCGATGAGGCCCTCCTTGACGGCCGCGCCGAACTCCTTCCAGAACGTCCGATACTCCTCGGTCTCCCGGGCCTTCATCTCCTTGACCGTGGCCAGCACCTTCCTGACCAGGCGTCGGCGGACGACCTGGATCTGGCGGTCCTGCTGCAGGATCTCCCGGGAGATGTTCAGCGACAGGTCGTGCGCGTCGACGACTCCCTTGACGAAGCGCAGGTAGTTCGGCATCAGCGCTTCGCAGTCGTCCATGATGAAGACGCGCTTGACGTAGAGCTGGACGCCGCGGCGGCCCTGGGGGGAGAACAGGTCGATCGGCGCGTGGGAAGGGATGAACAGCAGCGCCTCGTACTCGAAGGTCCCCTCCCCCTTCATGTGGATCGTCTCGAGCGGGTCGGCCCAGTCGTGGCTGACGTGCTTGTAGAACTCCCGGTACTCGCTCTCGTCGACCTCGCCGCGGGGCCGTGCCCACAGCGCCTTCATCGAGTTGAGCGTCTGCACGTCCCGGATGGTCCCGCCGTCCTCGCCGGGGCGCTCCACGGTCATCCGGATCGGCCAGGCGATGAAGTCGGAGTACCGCTTGACGATCTCGCGGATCGTCCACTCGGCGGCGTAGTCGTGCAGGTTGTCCTCGGTGTCCTCCGGCTTGAGGTGCACGGTGACCGAGGTGCCCTGCGGGGCGTCGTCGACGGATTCCACCACGTAGGTGCCCTCGCCGGTGGACTCCCAGCGGGTGCCGCCGCTCTGCCCGGCCCGCCGGGTGAGCAGGGTGACCTTGTCGGCGACCATGAACGTGGCGTAGAAGCCGACGCCGAACTGGCCGATCAACTCCTGGGACGTGCCGGCGTCCTTCGACTCACGCAGCGTGCGCAGCAGCTCGGCCGTACCGGACTTGGCGATCGTGCCGATGAGCTGCACGACGTCGTCGCGGGACATCCCGATGCCGTTGTCCCGCACGGTCAGGGTGCGGACGTCCTTGTCGACCTCGATCTCGATGTGCAGGTCGGAGACGTCGACCGTGAGGTCCTTGTCGACCAGTGACTCCAGGCGCAGTTTGTCCAGCGCGTCGGAGGCGTTGGAGATGAGTTCGCGCAGGAACACGTCCTTGTTGGAGTAGATCGAGTGGACCATCAGCTGGAGCAGCTGACGCGCCTCGGCCTGGAACTCCAACGTCTCGGCCTGGTTGCTCACATCGTCCCCCTTCTAGGACTCGCACAGGTTCGCGGAAAGGATACGAGTCGTTGCCGCGCGTGCCGACGGGGGCGGCCGGGTCGGTCGCGTACGTCAGAGGCTGAGCCGCTGGCCCGGGAAGATGAGGTTCGGGCTGTCCCCGACGACCTTCCGGTTGCGCTCGTACAACGCGTGCCAGCCGCCCGCAGTGTTCTTGACGTCCGCGATCATCGACAGCGTGTGCCGGTCGGTCTTCGACGTCAACGTCGAGGAGTGGCTCTTCGTCGAGGTGGAGAGTTGTGTCAATGTGTTGTCCTGACATCCGCCATGCTGCACACCGTGTTCGCTTCGGTACAGTGGCGCCCATCAGCGCGTCCCCCGTTTCCGCGCGTCCGCAGCGAGGAGGTCCCGTGACCGGTCCCGACATCGCGGTCGACCGGAGCAGCCCGGTCCCGCTCTACTTCCAGGTCGCGCAGCAGTTCGCCGCGGCGATCCAGCGCGGCGAGCTGGCGCCGGGCGACAGGCTCGACAGTGAGCTGCAGTTGGCCGACCGGCTGGGGCTGTCCCGCCCCACCGTGCGGCAGGCCATCCAGCACCTGGTCAACAAGGGGCTGATCGTGCGCCGCCGTGGCGTCGGCACCCAGGTGGTACGGGGTGAGATCCGCCGCGCGGTCGAGCTGACCAGCCTGCACGACGACCTGGTGCGGGCCGGTCAGCAGCCGTCCACGTGGCGTCGGCACCCAGGTGGTACGGGGTGAGATCCGCCGCGCGGTCGAGCTGACCAGCCTGCACGACGACCTGGTGCGGGCCGGTCAGCAGCCGTCC
>JAEVHO010000264.1 GCA_016802835.1 Micromonospora sp. ATA32
TGGACGTCGCGCGGGTCGGCGGCAGCAAGTATCCCGACCTGGAGCGGGTGATCGCGCTCCGGCCCGACCTGGTCCTGCTGAACGTCGAGGAGAACCGACCCGGCCCGAGGTGCTGGTCGGCGCGACCGACTGGTGCACCCACCCGGCGGGACTGGACGTCGCGCGGGTCGGCGGCAGCAAGTATCCCGACCTGGAGCGGGTGATCGCGCTCCGGCCCGACCTGGTCCTGCTGAACGTCGAGGAGAACCGACGGGTCGACGCGGACGCGCTGGTCGCGGCCGGGATCCCGGTACGGGTCACGTTCCCGCGCACGGTGCCGGAGGCGTTGACCGAACTCGCCGGCCTGGTCACCGCGCTCGGCGCGCCCGGCGAGCCGGAGTGGCTCAATGCCGCGCGGCGGGCCTGGGCGGCGCTGCCCGTGCCCGCGACCACCCGGCACGCCGTCGTCCCGGTGTGGCGCCGACCCTGGGTGGTGCTCGGCGGCGACACGTTCGCCGGCGACGTGCTGCGTCGGCTGGGGGTGGCCAACCGGTACGCCGACCACCCCGACCGCTATCCCCGTCCCGACCTCGACGAGCTGCGCGGGCGCGACGCCGACCTGGTGGTGCTGCCGGACGAGCCGTACCGGTTCACCGTGGACGACGGTCCCGAGGCCTTCCCCGGCACGCCGTGCGCCCTGCTCTCCGGCCGGCATCTCACCTGGTACGGACCGTCACTCGCGGAGGCTCCGGCCCTGCTCGCCGCACAGCTGGCGGATCCGGTGACGCATCCGGCCTGAAGGGCCGGCACCGGACCCGCACCGTGACCAGCCCGTCCGCGCGGCGACCGGCTCGGGGACTGCCAGGCATCGGTGGGTCGCTATCCGGCAGGATCGACAGTGACCGGACGAATGACCCAACAATGGCAGGAGACCCGCGGATGAACATGCCCCAGGCAGGTGGCCAGCACTCGGGAAAGCCCGAGGTAGGCCCGATCGAGGGCGCACCGCCCGCCGATCTCGTCATCGAGGACATCACCGTCGGCGAGGGCCCGGAGGCCCGGCCCGGCCAGGTGGCCAACGTGCACTACGTGGGGGTGTCCCACTCGACCGGTCGCGAGTTCGACGCCTCGTGGAACCGGGGCGAGGCCTTCGAGTTCCCGCTCGGCGGCGGCCAGGTGATCGCCGGCTGGGACCAGGGCGTCGTCGGGATGAAGGTCGGTGGTCGGCGTCGGCTGACCATCCCGCCGCACCTGGGCTACGGCGACCGGGGCGCCGGTGGCGTGATCAAGCCGGGCGAGACCCTCGTCTTCGTCGTCGACCTGCTCGGCGTCCGCTGACCAGTGGGGGTCGTCGGCGGTCGCCGACGACCCCGCCACCGGACGCCCGCACGGTGCCGGCCCCTCGCCGAACCGCAGCCAGGACCCGGACGACCGCACCACGGGGCAGCCGGTCAGGCCGGAGCCACCGACGGCCGGCGCACCGGCCACGGCCTCCACCACGTCGCCCATCCGCACGCCGGTCGGCCGGCGTCCGGTGGATCGCTCAGACCGCCGCCAGCGCCGGTATCCCGGCCGGCAGCACGCTCAGCGAACCGAGCAGTCCCGGCACGCCGTGCACGGGGCGGTCGACGGGCGGCGCGTTCTCCCGCGTCCGGGCCACGCCAGGCGGGGCGTTCCGAGCCCGGATCACGGCTGGCGTCGCGACCACGCCCGGCGTCTCCGGCCGAGGGCCGGGCACGCCCGGCCTGCCCTCGGGCGCCGGCGTCTCGTCGGTCGCGCCCGAGACGACCGGCATGACCCGGTGCAGGCCGCTGAAGCGCAGCACCCGGCCGACCATCGGATCGGGGTCGACCAGCACCAGCACGCCACCGCGGGCCCGCACCCGCAGGTGCGCGGCGACCAGCGCGCGGACCCCGGCGGCGGAGAGCAGGCGCACGCCGGAGAGGTCGAGCCGGAGCACGGGCCGGGCGGGGGCACACCAGAGCGCGGAGCGCAACGCCCCGACCGTGGCGATGTCGACGTCGCCGGTCGCCCGGACCTCCACCACCTGGTCACGGACGCTGACCTGCACGTCGAACCGGTCACTGCGCTGCCCCATGTCGACGAATCTAGTCGCGGGGACCGACATTTCCGCCCTGCCGAGGACCGAATCCGGGTACGTCCCGGGGCGGACCCGGAGAAGCTCGGGGGTCCGCCTCAGGGACGACACCCACCCCCGACACCTCGTGCCGGAGCCGCCGCCGGGGGCACCCGGCGGACGGATCGGCGGGTGACAATGGGCGGATGGTCGTCCCCCCGCCCGCGCGCGCCCCGCCTGATCCGACCCGTCCGGATACCGGCCACCGTCCCGCCACCGCTGGACGGCCCGTGGGCGCCCGCCGACGTCCGGCTCGACCGGGCCGAGCTGCTGCCCCCTGCCCGAGGGCGCGCGCGGCCCCGAGGATGTGGTGATCGACCCGGACGGACGGGTGATCAGCGGCGACGAGGACGGCCGGCTCTGGTGGTGGCCGGCGGACGCGCCCCCGGGCACCCATCCCCGACTGCTCGCCGAGACCGGCGGCCGGCCGCTCGGCATCGAGGTCGATCCGCACGAGGGCGGCCTGGTGGTCTGCGACGCGTACCGGGGGCTGCTGCGGGTCACCCCGGAAGGCGCGGTGCACGAGTTGACCGGGATGGCGCCACCGGTGCATCTCGCCGACAACGCCACGGTGGCCCGGGACGGCACCATCTACTTCACCGACAGCTCGGACCGGTTCCCGCTGTCGCACTGGAAACGGGACCTGCTGGAGCACCGCCCCAACGGGCAGGTGCTGGCGTACGACCCGCGGACCGGCCGGACCGACGTGGTGACCCGTGGGCTCTACTTCCCGAACGGGGTGGCGCTGACCCCGGACGAGTCGGCGCTGATGCTGGTGGAGACCACGACCCACCGGCTGTTGCGGGTCGGCCTGCCGGACGGGACCGTCGAGGTGCTGACCGACCTTCCCGCCTATCCGGACAATGTCGCGGCGGTGGGCGACGGGACGTACTGGATCGCCCTGCCCAGCCCGCGGGTCCCGGTGGTCGAACGGCTGCTGCCCCATCCGCGGGTGCGGCAGCTCGTCGCGCTGCTGCCCGACGCGCTGCAGCCGCAGCCGCGTCGCTACGGGCTGGTCGCGCTGGTCGACGGCGAGGGGCGGGTCCGCCGGACGCTGCACGGCCCGGCCGGCGCCTACTGGATGATCACCGGGGTACGCCAGCACGGCGACCAACTCTGGATGGGCAGCCTGATCGGCACCGCAGTCGCCCGCGTGCCCCTGGCCTGACCCGGGTCCCCGCTCACCAACCAGCCGGACCCCAGCCGGACTTCACTGTCGACGGCGACGCTCCGCCCTGGTGCCGGCCCAGTTCGGCAGGGAGGCCGTACCGCCGACGATGGTGACCGGTCCGCCACCGGGATGGTGGCGGACCGGTCGTGGTGGTGGTTCCTCCCCGGGTCAGCCGCCGCTGGCCGACGGGGGCCGGCGCGGGCGACCCGCCGGCGACGGCCCCCGGGTGCGGCACGGTGCTGGGCGAGGGCTTGAGCCCGGCCGGCACGGGCAGCGCGCTGCCCTTGGCGAACTCGTCCCAGCTGGTGTTCCAGGCTGTCCAACCGTTGCCCGGCTGCAGCGGCACCTCGGTGCCCTTGACGGTGACCAGGTCGCCGACCTGGGTGACTCCCATCAGCCAGGACGCGGCGGCGTCGGAGACGTTGGCGCAGCCGTGGGAAACGTTGGTGTTGCCCTGATCCCCCTCCGACCACGGCGCCGCGTGGATGAATTCGCCGCCCCAGGTGAGCCGCTGCGCGTTCTGCACGGTGACCACGTAGCCGCCGTCCGCCTCACCCCGGGTGTCGAAGACGGTCGAATCGTGCTTTTCCATGATCACCATCTTGCCGCTGGAACTCGGCGTGCTCGCCTTGCCGAGGCTGACCGGGATCCGGCGGAGCAGCTTGCCGTCCTGGAAGACCGATATCTGCTTGGTGGCGTTGTCGATGTCGAGGGCCACCTGGCGCCCGATCGTCGAGGTCGCGGTGTGGTCGACGTCGCCCACCCGGTCCTTGCCGATCGGCAGGCCCTCCAGGCCGGTCCGGACGTTGATCTTCGTGCCCGGACGCCAGAAGTCGGGGGCCCGGTAATACGCCTGGCTGCCGTCCTCAAGCCACGACCACGTGCCCGGCTGCGGCGGATCGGTCTTCACGAACAATCGTCGCTGCACATCCGCCCTGGCCGCTTTGGGAATGGCTGGTTCGAATGCCACCGTCACCGGCATCGCGGTGCCGTACGTCCGGTTGCCGGCGAAATAGAGGGTGCTGGTGATGGCCGGCTTGTCGGCTTTCTTCGCGGTGCTGAAGGTGACCTTCTGGCTGGTCGTCCGGCCACGGTCGCCGGTCGCCGTCACCTCGGCGGTGTAGGTGCTCCCGTTCTTCAGCGGGACGCTCGGCACCCAACTGGAGCCATCCGCCCGGGACTCGCCCTTGACCTGCACACCCTTGTCGTCGATGAGTCGCACACCGGTGATCTTGCCACCGCTGACGCTGGTCCCCACCTCGGCGCTCACCGGGACGTCCCGGGCCTTGTCCGCCGGCGTCAGGGTGACCGTCGCCCCCCTGGCCTCGGCGCGGTCCGCCGCCTTCCGTTGTGCGGTGCATCCCGCGCCCGCGGACGGGACGATGACGATCGCCACCGCGAACAATCCCAACCGTCGCCTCAATTTCATGACGCGCTCCCCGTTTCGGTTGCATTCCGCACCATTGTGTCCACCACCCGAGCGGCCCGTACGCAATTCCGAAGAATTGTCGTCACGAGGATCGACGGTAATTCGAATAATTGAACGGAATGCGCGGCGAACGATCGTTCGTCCAGCGCGTGCCCGGCCGGCCCGTCCGCGCCCCGGCGGGCACTGTGGGTGGAAAGCGTCGGACCGGCCCCACCCGGGCGGGTCTCCCCGATCGCCGGGTACCGCCTGGCGGCCCACTCCTGACCGGCCCGCCTCAGTCCCAGTCCTGGTCGCCGTGGTTGCGGTCCCACCGGCCGCCGACCGGCGGAGTGTCCAGCCGGGTGGCGGCCACCCCGTTGCCGGCCAGGTCGTTGTCCTCGACGCGGCAGGCGACACAGCTGCCCCGCTCGGTGATCCACATGCCGTGGGTCTGGGTACGTACCTCGTGGTTGTCCCAGGCCCGGTTGCCGCGCACGGTGGCCGAGTCGAATGCGGCGTTGATCGTGATGCCGGCCCGGGTCGGTGGAGCCGCCGGCAGCTCGTACGGCGTCCCGGGCAGGGGCGTGTCCCCGCTCCAGGCGGTGAACGCGTCCGGCCGCACCGGGGCCAGGGTGAGCTCGGTGCCGGTGTTCGCGGCCACCACGGCGGTCCGCTCGCCCACCCGCAGCACCTTTCCGCGATGGCCGTCGTGCGGCCAGTTCGCCGACCGGTCGACCAGGCACCGCTCGCTGTACCGGACGGTCTCGCCCCCGCCGGCGTCGGCCCCGGCGCACCGTCGACCGTTGTTGCGGATCCGGTTGTTGAGCAGCACCGCGTCGGCCATCGCCCGGTCGACCCGGATCGCGTCGAGGCCGTTGCCCCAGAACTCGTTGCTCTCGATGACCACGTCCATCGCCGGGTCCTGGTAGCCGTGCCCCAGGTTGTGCTCGTGGAAGCCGTACCCGCCGTTGCCGCTGATCCGGTTGCCCCGGACGGTGTACGGGCCGGGGGTGTTGCCCATGCTGACGCCGTCGCGGACGTTGCCGTCGATCACGCAGTCGGTCAGCAGCCCACCTCGACCGGCGACCCCGGAGGTGCCCTCAGCGGAGACGTCGAAGCCGGCCTCCAGGTTGCCGGTCACCGTGCAGGCGGAGACGATCAGGCCGTCGGCGCCCCAGTCGGAGATGCCGAACCGGTTTGCCTGGCTGTGGCAGCCGATGATCCGGTAGCCGCGCGGCGGTGGCCAGCTGGCCCGTTGCAGCTCCAGAAAGATGCCGTTGGTGCCGTTGCCCAGGGTGGTGCAGTTGGTGATGGTGAGCCGTTCGACCGTGCCCCACCCGCCGATGCCGACGCCGATGCCCGCGCCGCCCAACTCCTCGCCGTTGTCCAGCCGCCCGCAGCCGACCACCACCACGCCGTCGATCAGGCTGTCCTGAAGGAAGTCGCAGCCCAGGCCGGTCGCCGCGGTGTGGTGGATGTAGAGGTTGCGGAAGATGCCGCGCACCACGTACTGAAGCCCGAGGCCCTTGGCGAGGTAGCTGTACTCGGCCATCGCCACGCCGGAGCCGTCGATCTCGAAGTCGGCGAAGGTGCAGTCGGCGATGTGCCGGTCCCGGTCGGCGCCGTGCTGCACGCTGGTCCAGAAGGCCAGCGGGGTCGGGTCGGCGCGGTTGCCCTCGTTGCTGAGCAGGAACCGGGTCGGGCCGGGCCCGGCGCCGAGCAGCGACACGCCGCTGCGCCAGGTCGTGCCGGCGTCCCGGATGGAGTAGATCCCCGGCGGGCAGTAGATGACCCGCGCCCGCCCGTCGGCGGCGTAACCGTCGCCGAGCCGGTCGACCAGAGCGGCGAGTGCGGGCTGGTCGTTGGTCACCCCGTCGCCCCTGAGCCCGTACTTCTGGGCGTTGCAATACAGCGGCGCGCCGGCGACCGGCGCGCGCCGGTCCCGGACGGCGGCGGGCAGCCCCTGGTACGGCACGGGCGCTCCTCTCCGGCGAACGGTCGCTCCCCATGCGCCGCATTCCCGCCGCGGACACCGGGAAACGGCCCCCGACGACCGCGAGCCGGCCCGAGCGGTCACCCTGGGGCCGGCTCGCGGACATCAGACGTTGGCGACCAACATCGCCGGCTGCTCGACGCAGTCGGCGACGTGCCGCAGGAATCCGCCCGCCACGCCACCGTCGCAGACCCGGTGGTCGAAGGTGAGGCTGATCTGGGTCACCTTGCGGACCGCGAGCTGCCCGTCGACCACCCACGGCTTGTCCACGATCCGCCCGACGCCGAGCAGCGCCGCCTCCGGGTGGTTGATAATCGGGGTGGAGCCGTCGACGCCGAACACGCCGTAGTTGTTCAGCGTGAAGGTGCCGCCGGTGAGTCGGGCCGGCGGCAGGGTGCCGGCCCGGGCCGCCGCGGTGGTGGCGGCGAGTTCGGCGGCCAACTCCCGGGTGGTGAGTCGCTGCGCGTCCCGCAGCACGGGGACCAGCAGCCCCCGGTCGGTCTGCGCGGCGATGCCCAGGTGCACCCCGGCGGACTGGATGATCCGCTGTCCCTCGGTGTCAACCTGGGCGTTGAGCTGGGGGAAGCGCCGCAGTCCGCTGAGGCAGATCCGGGCCAGCAGGGCGAGGATGCTCACCGGATGCTCCGGCGTCGCCGCGTTGATCGCCGCGCGGGTCTCCAGCAGGGCGGTGGCGTCCACGTCGACCCAGATGGTCACCTCGGGGATCTCCCGCCGGCTGCGGGAGAGCTTGTCGGCGATCACCTTGCGGATACCGGTGAGCGGGATGACCAGGTCCTCCGCGCCGGCCGGGGCGAGCGAGACCTGCGCGGCCGGTGCCGGCTGGTCCGGCGCGGCGGCGAGCCGCGCGGCCGGGGTGCCGCCTCCGGCGAGGACGGCCTCCACGTCGCCCGGCGGACCACACCGCCCGGGCGGTGCCGTGCAGCGT
>JAEVHO010000265.1 GCA_016802835.1 Micromonospora sp. ATA32
GCCACAGGGTGACGGCGACCAGCAGCATCAGCGCGACCATCGGCAGGGCCGACGGCGCCAGGTCCCGGCGCAGGGCGAACAGGACGACCAGCAGCGCGGGGGACAGGTCGATCAGCGGGAAGCGGCGGCTGACCCGGGCGACCCGGATCGACTGCCGGCCCGCGCCACAGGGTGACGGCGACCAGCAGCATCAGCGCGACCATCGGCAGGGCCGACGGCGCCAGGTCCCGGCGCAGGGCGAACAGGACGACCAGCAGCGCGGTGCCGGCCGCGACGACCCGCCCCACCCAGCCGGCCACCTCGGTGCCCCGGTGCCGGTCCCGGGTCAGTGCCCAGACCGCGGCACGCAGCGCCCGGCCGCCGTCCAGCGGCAGCCCCGGCAGGATGTTGAACAGCGCGACGATGACGTTGCTGGCGGCCACCTGGAAGGCGAGCTGGTTGACCACCGTGCCGTCGGGCAGGGCGAGGGTGGCCGCCACCGCCGCTGCGCCGAGCACGGCGGAGACCGCCGGCCCGGCCAGGGAGACCAGCAGGTCGACCCGGGGGCTGGGGGCGTCGCGGTCCATCTCGGTGTACCCGCCGAGCAGCTCCAGGGTGATCCCGCGCACACCGATGCCGTACCGGCGGGCGGTGAGGGCATGGCCGAGCTCGTGCAGCAGCACCGAGCCGAGCAGCGAGACGACGAACCCGAAACCGATCAGGTAGCCGCCGAGCTGGGAGACCGCGAGCTGGCTACGGACGATCTCCGCGTACAGCACGGTCACCACCAGGGTCAGCAGGACCATCGAGCGGTCGAGGTGCAGCGGCACCCCGAACACCCGGCCCACGGTCAGGCCGGGACGGCGCGGCGGCCGGGACGTCTGCTTCACCGGGCCGATGGTACGGACTTCCGCTGTACGGATCATGTGGCGGAGCGGCGCCGACGGTGCTGTCACACCTCTGCCTTAACCTTCCGGGCATGACGGCGGAACCGGTGATCGACCAGCAGGACACCCGCGCCACGGCGGTGCTGCCGCCCACGGTCCGGGCGTCGTTGTCGCCGTCGCGGGCGGCCGACTTCAAGACCTGCCCGCTGCTCTACCGGTTCCGCAGCATCGACCGGCTCCCCGAGCGTCCCACCGTCGAGCAGGCCCGCGGCACGCTGGTGCACGCGGTGCTGGAGCGGCTGTTCGACCTCCCGGCACCCGACCGCACGCCGACGGCGGCGGGCGACCTGGTGGCCCCGCAGTGGGACCGGCTGGTCACCGAGCAGCCGGAGCTGGCCGGCCTGTTCGACGAGGCGGAGGAGGCCGCCGCGGCGGAGTTCCTCCGGTCCGCGGCCGCCCTGCTGGAGGGCTACTTCGCGGTGGAGGACCCGCGCCGGCTCGAGCCGGCCGAGCGGGAGAGCCTGATCTCCGCGGTGGTCGACGACGAGCTGCTCATCCGGGGCTATCTCGACCGGCTGGACGTGGCGCCGGACGGCTCGCTGCGGGTGGTCGACTACAAGACCGGCGGCGCGCCGCGCGAGGCGTTCGAGGCCCGGGCGCTGTTCCAGCTGAAGTTCTACGCGCTGGTGCTGTGGCGCACCCGGGGGGTGGTACCCCGGGTGCTCCGACTGCTCTACCTGCGCGACGCGGAGATCTGTGACTACGCCCCCGACGCCGACGAGCTGGTGCGTTTCGAGCGCACGGTGGTGGCGCTCTGGCAGGCGATCGAGCAGGCCACGGCCCGGCAGGACTTCAGGCCCCGACCGAGCCGGCTCTGCGACTGGTGCAGCCACCAGGCGCACTGTCCGACCTCGGCGGGACCCCGCCGCCGTTTCCCACCCCGGCGGCGACGGACCCGCTGCGCGACGCCCGGTCCGGTCCCACGCCGCCGGGCGCGGACGAGTGACCCTCCTCCTCAGGCAGGAGATCAGGTTCACCGTCGGCGACGACCGATCCGCTCCGCCGGCCACTAGCGTCGCGGTATGACCGACGGGCCGCGGGCGTGGCTGCGCCACCGACCACTGGCCGGGGACGCGCTCTTCGCCGTCGCCCTGGTGCTGTTGGAGGTCGTGTTCATCCTGCTCTCACCGCGGGAGTTCTGGCCCTGGCGGTTGCCCGCCGCGCTGGGCTGGAGCGTGCTCTGCGCCGCGCCGGTGGCGTTGCGCCGGGTGGCGCCGTGGCCGGCGGTGGGCGCCGCGGTGGCCACCCTGGCGGTGCCGGCCCTGCTCGGGCACGCCCCGACCACGCAGAGCCTGACGTTCGTGGTGCTGACCTACACGATGGCCGCGAACCGCCGGGTCCGGCCGGCGGTGCTGGCCGCGCTGCTGCTGTGGGTGCCGGTGGCGCTGGTCAACACGCTCGCGCCGGTGCGGGGCGCGCTCGAGGTGGGCCCCGCCTACCTGGTGCTCAACAATTTGCTGACCGGGCTGCTGGCGTACGCGGTGGGCCGGGCGGTGCACGCCCGCCGGCTCTCCATCGAGGCGTTGCGGGAACGCGCCCGGGTCGCCGAGGCCAACCAGCGGTCGCTGGCCGAGCAGGCGGTCGCCGACGAGCGGCGCCGGATCGCCCGGGAGCTGCACGACGTGGTGGCCCACCACGTGAGCGTGATGGGGGTGCTGGCGACCGGCGCCCGGCGGGTGCTGGGCCGGGATCCAGCCGCCGCGGACGAGGCGATCGCCACCATCGAGGACACCAGCCGGGTGACGCTGCGCGAGATGCGCCGGCTGCTGGACGTGCTGCGTACCGACGCCGAGCCGGCCGCCGACCTCGCCCCGCAGCCCGGTCTGGCCGGCATCGAGTCGTTGGTCGAGCAGGTCCGGGAGGCGGGACTGCCGGTGACGCTGCGGTTCGAGGGCACTCCGGGGCCGTTGGAGGAGGGGGTGGCGCTGACCGTCTACCGGATCGTCCAGGAGGCGCTGACCAACGCGCTCAAGCATGCCGGCACGGCGACCGCGCAGGTCCGGATCGCCTACGGCGGGACGGCGCTGACCGTCGAGGTGGCCGACACCGGTCGGGGGCCCGGCCCGGGACCCGACCGGATCGGGCACGGCCTGGTCGGGATGCGGGAACGGGTCGGCCTCTACGGTGGGACCCTGCGGATCGGGCCGCGCCCCGGCGGCGGCTTCCGGGTGTACGCGACCATCCCGGTGGAGCGGCGGCTCGGGGCGTTCCCGGCGTGACCGGCCGACGCATGCCTGACGAGCACGACAGGGAGACCAGATGACCGAGGGCGCGACGGCGGCGCGGCCGGTGCGGATCCTGCTCGTCGACGACCAGCCACTGCTGCGTACCGGGTTCCGGATGGTGCTGGGCGCGGAGGACGACCTGGACATCGTCGCGGAGGCCGGTGACGGTCTGGAGGCGGTGGAGCTGTCCCGGCGGCTGCTGCCGGACGTGGTGCTGATGGACATCCGGATGCCCCGGATGGACGGTGTCGCCGCGACCCGGGCCATCGTCGACGCCCGGCTGCCGGTACGGGTGCTGATCCTGACCACGTTCGACCTGGACGAGTACGTGGTGGGCGCGTTGCGGGCCGGGGCCAGCGGTTTCCTCGCCAAGGACGTGCCCGCGGAGGACCTGGTGACCGCGATCCGGACGGTCGCCGCCGGCGACGCGGTGGTGGCCCCGCGCATCCTCAAGCGGCTGCTGGACCGCTTCGCCGACGCGCTGCCCGACCCGGCGGCGACCCCGCCGAGGGCGCTCGGCACGCTGACCGAACGGGAACGGGAGGTGCTGGTGCAGGTCGCCCGCGGCCTGTCCAACGCCGAGATCGCCCGGGCGCTGTCGGTGAGCGAGACCACGATCAAGACGCACGTCGGGCACGTGCTGACCAAGCTCGGGCTGCGCGACCGGGTGCAGGCGGTCGTGCTGGCGTACGAGACGGGTCTGGTACGTCCGCGGGCGTAGCCGCCGTCGGCGCGACTGCCGCGCCGCGCGTACCGGAAGGGTCGCCGGCGGTGCGACGGCGCTGTTGCCGTTCTCACCTACCGTGACCAGAGAAGCAACCAACGACGGTCCCGGGCGGTTGACCCTGACGTGGCGTCACGTCCTGACGTCCGGGGCGGCGACGACGTCCCGCCCGGCGGGAACGGCGTCGGCGGATCCCGGCTCAGGGACAACCCTGAGCCGGGATGGGGGCCGACCCGCAGAGCGAAATCGGCCCCGGCTCCGCCCGGAGGCGGACGGATCGGCGGCGGGCGGCACCGAGGATGGAACCATCGCAGCGGCCAGCGGGGGCGGTGCGGATCAGTAGGCAGACGGAAGAGGTAGATGACGTGACCGCGACGGTAGGCCAGCAGGCGCAGGCCGCGGCCCGGGCGAGCGACGTGTGGAAGGTGTACGGCAGCGGCGAGGCGCAGGTCGTCGCGCTGCGGGGGGTCAGCGCCGAGTTCGAGCGGGGCCGGTTCACCGCGATCATGGGGCCGTCCGGCTCCGGCAAGTCGACCCTGATGCACTGCCTGGCGGGGCTGGACTCCGTCACCCGTGGCACGGTGGCGATCGGCGAGACCACGGTGACCGGGCTCGGCGACTCCGGGCTGACGAAGCTGCGCCGGGACAAGGTGGGTTTCATCTTCCAGCAGTTCAACCTGCTGCCGACGCTGACCGCCGAGGAGAACATCCTGCTGCCGCTGTCGATCGCCGGCCGCAAGCCCGACCCGGCCTGGTACGACACGGTGATCGACACGGTCGGGCTGCGGGACCGGCTGGGCCACCGCCCGGCGCAGCTCTCCGGCGGCCAGCAGCAGCGGGTCGCCTGCGCGCGGGCCCTGGTCTCCCGCCCCGAGGTGATCTTCGCCGACGAGCCGACCGGCAACCTGGATTCCCGCTCCGGCGCCGAGGTGCTCAACTTCCTGCGCAACTCCGTACGCGAGCACGGGCAGACCATCGTCATGGTCACCCACGATCCGACCGCGGCCGCGTACGCCGACCGGGTGGTGTTCCTCGCCGACGGGGAGATCGTCTCGGAGCTGATCGAGCCGACCGCCGACACGGTGCTGGACACGATGAAGAAGCTGGACACCCCGGCCGAGGTGGGTAACTGATGTTCCGGGCAACCCTGAAGAGCCTGCTGGCGCGCAAGGTGCGCCTCATCCTCTCCGGCCTGGCGGTGGTGCTGGGCGTCATGTTCGTCTCCGGTGCGTTCGTCCTCACCGACACCCTCGGCCGGTCGTTCGACGCGGTCTTCGCCGACGGCTACTCCGAGGTCGACGTCGACGTCCAGGCCAAGCCGAAGGTCGCCGTCGGCGAGGCCCAGGGCGAGCAGGTACCCACGCCGGTGCCGGCCGGCGCGGTGGAGCGGGTCCGGCAGGTGTCCGGCGTGGCCGGGGCCACCGGCCTGGTCAACGCCGACGGCGCCCGGCTGGTCGGCAGCAACGGCAAGGTGGTGACCTCCTTCGGGCCGCCGCAGCTGGGCGAGAACTGGGTCGGCGAGAGCGACCTGGTGAAGCTGCGCCAGGGTCGGGAGCCGCGCGCCGACGACGAGATCGTGGTCAACCAGGCCCTCGCCGACGCCGCCAAGGTCAAGGTCGGCGACCGGGTCGGGGTGCTGACCCTCGAGCCGAAGAAGGAGTTCACCCTGGTCGGCGTCTTCGGCTACAGCGGTGACCGGACCTCGATCGGCGGGGTCAACGAGGTGGCCTTCACCACCCCGGTCGCCCAGCGGCTGATGCTCGGCGCGCCCAACACCTTCACCAGCATCAGCGTGAAGGCGGCCGACGGGGTACGCGCCGAGACGCTGCGCGACGACGTGGGACGGGCCCTCGGCGGCGACTACCAGGTCAGGACCGGCGAGCAGGCGGCCGCCGACGCGGCGGCCAGCCTCAAGGAGGGACTCTCCTTCTTCAACAAGATCCTGCTCGGCTTCGCCGGGGTGGCGCTGCTGGTGGGCACGTTCCTCATCCTCAACACCTTCTCGATCATCGTCGCCCAGCGGACCCGTGAGCTGGCCCTGATGCGGGCCATCGGGGCCAGCGGACGGCAGATCATCGGTTCGGTGGTGCTGGAGGCGATCGCCGTCGGCCTGGTCGCTCGGTCCTCGGGCTGGGGGCGGGCATCGGCATCGGCGCGCTGCTGGCGTTCCTGTTCGGCAAGCTGGCCGGTGGGCTGAGCCTGGCCGGGCTGGGCGTGCCGGCAGCGGCGGTGATCGGCGCCTTCGCGGTCGGACTGGTGATCACGGTGGTGGCGGCGCTGCTGCCGGCACTGCGGGCGGCCCGGATCCCGCCGATCGCGGCGATGCAGGACGTGGCGACGCCGGACCGGCCGCTGACCAAGGTGACCGTCACCGGCGGGATCGTCACGGCCATCGGCAGCGCGCTGCTGTTCCTGGGGCTCAGCGGCAACGCAGGCGGCAGCACACTGCCGACCATCCTCGGCGGGGTGCTCTTCGCCTTCATCGGCGTGGCGCTGCTGACCCCGCTGATCAGCCGGCCGGTGGTGTCGCTGCTCGGGGCGATCTTCGCCTGGTCGGTGCCCGGCAAGCTGGGCCGGCTCAACTCCGGCCGCAACCCCCGTCGTACGGCGATCACCGCGGCTGCGCTCATGGTCGGCATCGCACTGGTCACCGGCGTCACGGTGATCCTCGACTCGGCCAAGGGCAGCATCGGCGCCCTCGCGGAGGACACCATCAAGGCCGAGCTGGTGATCTCCGGTGCCCAGAGCGGGCCGCGGCCGCCGAGCTTCGACCCGGCGGTGCTGGAGAAGGCCGCGGCCATCCCCGGCGTCCGGCTCGTCGACGGCGAGTACGGCGACATGGGCAAGATCAACGGCGAGAACACCTGGCTCTCGGCGACCAGCAACGTCGCCGCGCTGCAGCAGATCTTCGGCGCGAAGGCCACCGCCGGTGACATCAGCCGGCTGGGACCGGACCAGATGCTGGTCAGCTCGGACACCGCGAAGTCGCGGTCGCTGTCGGTCGGCTCCCCGGTGTCGGTGCAGCTGTCCCGGGGCGACGCGCGGACGTACACGGTGACCGGGATCTACGCCAGCTCGCAGCTGACCAACCCGGTCGTGCTGCCGGGGGCGGCGGCGAAGAACTTCGCCATCCCGCAGCCCATCCAGGGCTTCATCCAGCTGGCCCCCGGCGCGCGGGTCGCCGACGTGCAACCGCAGGTGGAGACGCTGCTCGCCGACAGCCCCGAGGTGTCCGTGGCCGACCGCGCGGCGTTCATCAAGCAGCAGACCAGCAGTCTGGACGGCCTGCTCAGGATGATCCAGATCCTGCTGGCGCTGGCCATCGTCATCGCGGTGCTCGGCATCATCAACACCCTCGCCCTGTCCGTGCTGGAGCGGACCCGGGAGCTGGGCCTGCTGCGGGCGATCGGGCTGCGCCGGTCGCAGACCATGCGCATGATCACCGTCGAGGCGGTGGTGATCTCGGTGTTCGGCGCGCTGCTCGGCGTGGCGGTCGGCAGCGGGCTGGGCGCCGCCGTGGTGCGGGCGCTCAAGGACGAGGGGATCACCGACCTGGTGCTGCCCTGGGGCCAGATGGCCCTGTTCCTGGGGCTGGCCGCGATCATCGGGGTGGTCGCCGCGGTGCTGCCGGCCGTCCGGGCGCCCGGATCAACGTCCTGGGCGCCATCGCCCACGAGTGAGGTGCAGGGATGAGGGGGCCCCGCCGGTCGGCGGGG
>JAEVHO010000266.1 GCA_016802835.1 Micromonospora sp. ATA32
GCGGATGCGCCAAGAGTTCCCCGACCTGCGGCGCCACTACTACCGGGCCAACCGACTGTGGTCGGGCTCGTACTTCGCCGGCTCCGTCGGCGGCCCACCTCTGACTGCCGTACGTCAGTACATCGAACAGCAGAACCCCCCGGTCTAAGGCACTGCTCAGGCCTTGGCGGCCCTCCCAGCGCGGGCCTTCACCCCCGCCCCGGAAAGGGCGGAACACTGGCCCGCATTCGGGTAGCAGAACTCGACCGCGCCGTCGGTGGGCGGCCAGAACAGACCGATGGCCCCGACGGTCATGCCGGTCTCCCGTTCGATGATCTGGCGATGGGCGTACGGGTGGAGACCCTCGGGCCGCTGGGCGATGAGACCGGCGATGTTCCGGTCACCCTCGGCGGGGAAGTCCTCCGCCCAGTGCTGCAGTCGGTCGCGCCCACGAGGGCGGCGACCTCATCGGCGGACCACGGGCGCAGAACGAGCCGGTCGGTGATCAAATCGGAGGTACGGAGCTGAAGGTTCTCAATGGACACGCGAATTCTCCTGGTCGGGGAGCGACCCGGGTCGCGCGATCAGTGGAAGGCGACCCGGAAAAGGACATGGCGAGGGAGCTCCTGGCGATCCATGGCCTCATCTCCCCTGCGCCCACGTCGGTCGCGTGTGCCGCGCCGGCACAATCTACCGCCGCACCCGGACACGACGCACCCCCGCTGCCGTCGGGCCGGAGGCAGCGGGGGTGCGTCGGTGACGGTCAGCTGACGCCGGTGACGGCCTTGACTAGGTTGATGCCGAAGTAGAGCAGGAACGCCGCCGAGACGGCCCACATCAGCGGGTGGATCTGCCGGGACTTGCCCTGCGCCACCCGGATCGCCACCCAGCTGACGAAGCCGGCGCCGATGCCGTTGGTGATCGAGTACGTGAACGGCATGAGGGTCATGGTCAGGAACGCCGGGACCGCCACGCCCACGTCGGCGAAGTCGATGTCCTTGACCTGCCGGATCATCAGCGCCCCGACGACGACCAGGGCCGGCCCGGCCGCCTCGCTGGGGACCAGCGACACCAGCGGGGTCAGCAGCAGCGCCCCCAGGAAGAGCAGACCGGTCACCACGCTGGTCAGACCGGTACGACCACCGTCCGCGATGCCCGAGGACGACTCGACGTAGGTGGTCGCCGACGAGGCGCTCCCGGCGCCACCGGCGACCGCGGCGACACCGTCGACGAAGAGCACCTTGCCCAGCCGGGGCATGTCCGTCCCGTCCGAGGTGGCGAGGCCGGCCTGCTTGGCCAGGCCGACGGTCGTACCCATCACGTCGAAGAAGTCGGCGAGGACGAGGGTGAAGACCAGCAGCAGCGCGGTCATCACGCCGACGTGCGCGAACGCCGTGAACGACACGTTCCCGACCAGGTGCAGGTCGGGCGCCTTGACCAGCGGGTCCGGCAGGGTCGGGACGTTGAGCTGCCACCCGGTCGGGTTCGGCTTGCCGTTCACGAACGCCGGACCCGGCTTGGCCAGCGCGTTGACGATCACGGCGACGACGGTGGTCGCCACGATGCCGATCAGGATGCCGGCCTTCACCTTGCGGGCGACCAGGACGCCGGTGACCAGCAGGCCGACCAGGAAGACGACGGTGGTCCAGCCGCGCAGGGTACCGTCACCGCCGAGCTGCACCGGGACGGTCGTACCGACCGCGTCCGGCACCCGGCGGACCAGGCCGCCGTCGACGAAGCCGATCAGCGCGATGAACAGGCCGATACCGGCGGCGATGGCCGCCTTCAGCTCGGCGGGGATGGCGCGGAAGACGGCCTTCCGGAAGCCGGTGAGCACCAGCACGGTGATGATCAGACCCTCGATCACGACCAGGCCCATCGCCTCGGCCCAGGTCATCTGGGAGGCGACGGCGTACGCGACGAAGGCGTTCAGCCCGAGACCGGTCGCCACGGCGAACGGCACCCGGCCGACGACGCCCATCAGGATGGTCATCACCGCCGCGACGAGGGCGGTGACCCCGGCGACCGGCGCGATGCCGAGCAGGTTGCCGTCGGCGTCCGGCGCGGTGCCGATGATGAGCGGGTTGAGCACGACGATGTAGGCCATCGTCGCGAAGGTGGTGACCCCGGCGAGCACCTCGCGCCGGACGGTCGAGCCCCGGCGGGTGATCTCGAAGAAGCGGTCAAGACGGCCGCGCTCGGCGGGTTCCGCCGGCTCGACCGGGGCAGCAGGATCCTGGGTGGTCACGCTCATGGCGTGGCGTACTCCGTTCCGGGTTGGCCCGCCGGACGCGCCGGTCGGGCAGTGGGGGTGCAGCCGTCCCGGAGCGGTTGGCCCGGAGAACGTCGGAACGGCTGGGCTCCACGGATCCCGTGAAGCACTACGAAGCCGCTCCCGGTGGGGAACGACTTCGCAGCACCACCATAACTGCCCGATAACCCCGGATCACCTGGGCCTACGCCTCCGCCGTTGGCGAGGTGGGCAACGTCACGCCCGCCCGGTGGCGGGAGATCCACTCCGCGTTGAGGTCGTCGGCCTGCCGCCGGTGCCGGGGGCGGATCGTCGTCCCGGCGGGCAGGTCGAGCCCGAGGACGTCGAGGATCCCGCGGGTCACCCCGACCGGGTCTGCCGCCAGGTCCTCGTAGCGCACCCGGTGGGGCTCGACCTCGTACGCGGCGAACCACTCATCCCAGGCCGCCTGATGCGCGTCGATGGTCCGGAGCAGGTCGTCGATGCCGTCCGCGTCGTACCGGGGCGGCTCGCGGTTGGCGGCGGTATCGCCGACGTACCAGAGGTGGGTCTGCTCCGCGCGCAGCCAGGACACCGCCTGCGCCAGCACGTCCTCCCGGCGCAGGTGGACGAAGGCGGTCCGGCCGAAGGCCCGGCGCAGCAGCGCGCCGTCGGCGCCGGCCAGCTCCGGGTGGACCATGGCCAGCCCGTCGACGACCCGGTCCAGCGTCCCCCACATCAGCTTCGCGCCGAACACGCCGTTGCCGGTACGCCCGGCCGCCAGCGCCGCCCGCACGTAGTCGGCGTAGTCGAAGGCGTCGACGTCGAGCCCCCACCGCCCGGCCCAGAGCCGCTCGTCCGGCACCCGGAAGTACGCCTCCGGACGGCCGGCGACCCCCGTGGAGGCGACCAGGCCGCAGAGCAGCGAGCTGCCGTCCGGGGCGTCGCGCAGATGAAGTACGAGTCGACCTCGGCCATGGGGCAATCATTCACGAACCTCAGACTGGTCGGCTCCTGTCGGGTCTTCACATTCCGCCATATCGCGGCGGACAGTCGGTGGGGCGCTGGGCGTTGCGGTGTGGAGGTTCAGCGGCTTGCCCTACCCCGCTGTGACGGTCCGCTTCGCGTTCGGCCCGTTAGGTGTCCCGCTCTCGGCACCGTCAGCGGCGGCCAGATGGCCCGCCTGTCATCCGCTTCGCGAACTGCCGTAGCTTCTCCTGCGTGCTCGGTTTCGCCGCCTGACGTCGCCCGCGGTCGATCATTTTGCGCCCCTGCGGGCCGTTCAGGAATCCCTTGATCCGTTGGCCGACCGATGTCATGACCTGCCCCTTTGCGTGCTCGTCGCCGATGCGGCAGCGCCGCGTTGCCTCCGTCGGGTCCAGCTTGGGTCTGCTGCGGCGCGGCTGGCTGTGTTGCGAGCCCTCGCCGCCCTGGTGCATGTCTCTGGTAGGCCCGGGTACCCGCAGGTGCCTCGTTTATCTGTCTTCGGGGTGGAACGGGAGAGGGGAGGTCCGATGACGATGCAAAGTGGTTCGGCACCGCCGCCCGGCGGGGCGGGCGGCAAGCCGCAACAGGCCCGGGAAGAGGCCAGGGAGGTCGGGCACGAGGCGGCACAGGCCGGCGGGCAGGTAGCGCGGCAGGCCGCCGGGCAGGGCAAGCAGGTCGTGACCGAGACCCGCCGGCAGGCGCACAACCTCATGGAGGAGGCATCTGCGCAGTTGCGGGAGCAGGCGGGGACGCAGCAGAAACGCGCCGCTGAGGGACTGCGCGCGTTGGGTACGGAACTTCAGTCAATGGCGAGCAAGAGCGAGCAGGACGGGGCGGCCAGCGAGGCGGTCCGTCGCGCCTCGGACGCGGCCCAACAGGCCGCAGGCTGGCTGGAAGGGCGGGAACCGGGCGCGCTGGTGAACGAGGTACGTGACTACGCACGCCAGCATCCTGGTGCCTTCCTCGCCGGGGCCGCGGTTGCAGGACTGCTGGTCGGCCGGCTGACCCGCAGCCTTACCGCCACTGGCGACGGGGGTCCCCAGGGCGGCGGGCACGAGGAGCCGGCTGCCGGCACACCGCCCGCGCCCGCAGCTGAAACGCCGCGCAGCCAGCCGGCCGCCGGTGAGGCAACCACGCATCCCCGCACGCCCGAAGGTGGGGTGACCCGATGACCAAATCAACTACCGAGAGCCCCAACCGCACCTCGGAGCGGTCTCAGGCCTCGATCGGGGAGCTGTTCGGCGAGGTCAGCCGGGACTTGTCCACGCTGATGCGGCAGGAGGTCGAGCTGGCGAAAGCCGAACTGCGCCAAGAGGCGAGAACGGCCGGCAAGGTCGCTGGGATGTTCGGCGGCGCGGCCTGGCCGGCTTGCTGACCCTGCTCTTCCTCTCCTATGCGCTGTGGTGGGGGCTGTCCAACGTCATGGACCAGGGGTGGGCTGCCCTGATCGTCGCCGTGATCTGGGCCGTGATCGCGATGGTTCTCCTCGCCCGCGCGCGCAGCCAGATGCGGCAGCTACGCCCGCTGCCACGCACGATGCAAACCGCCCGGGAGATACCAGACACGGTCCGAGGCCACTGAACCGGAGGCTAGAGAGGAGTCGGCATGTCGAACGATCCCGACCAGATCCGCCAGGAGATCGAAACGACCAGGGTCGAGCTAAGCAGCGACGTGGACGCCCTGACCTACAAGGTCAACCCCCGGCGCGTGGCCACCCAACGAGTAGACCGCGTCCGCGGCCAGCTCGGCCGGATCAAGGACAAGGTGATGGGAACCGCGACGCACGCCCGGGAAGCTGGCGGCAACCGAGCCTCGGACACCGGACACCGGCTCTCCGACACCGCCCACCACGCCTCCGGCGCGATCGCCGGCGCGACCCACCGGGCATCCGATACCGCCCACCACGCCTCCGGCGCGATCGCCGACGCGACCCACCGGGCATCCGATACCGCCACATCGGCCGCCGGGCAGGCGCGGGCGGTGCCGCGGATGACGCGCGAGCGAGCCGAGGGAAGCCCCCCTCGCAGCCGCGCTGATCGCCTTCGGGGTAGGGCTACTCGCGTCCTCGCTCATCCCACCAAGCCAGCGGGAACGGCAGCTCGCCGCGCAGGCAAAGCAGAAGGCGATGGAACACTCCGGCGAGATCAAGCAGCAAGCCAGCGCGATGACCCACCAGGTACAGGACAACCTCCGCGAGCCGGTACAACAAGCGGCGCAGTCGGTGAGGTCGACGGCGGCCGGCAGCGCGTCCGCCGTACAGGACCAGAGCAAGACGGCGGCCCGCCAGGTCCAGGGCCAGGCACGCGAAAGCCGAGACGATCTGCGGCGCTAGGTGACCGGTGCGAGACGGTGGTTGGCCGGCGCATCTGGTCAGCCACCGACGCCGTTCGGCGTTTTAGCCCTGAACACCAACCGTGCCGTGGCCGAAAGCGGTAGCGGGGCGAGGGAATGCAGGGAACGACTCATCGCATCCCGAGGAGGAAAGCCGTCGCTGCGGACCACCGAGTGTGATCTTGTGATTGGCTCCATTGCTGGTCAATCGTGGTGGGCGCGGCAGGTTTCGAACCTGCGACCCCTCGCTTGTAAGTTCTGGGCGCTTCGTCCGGCGGGGTCCGTCTACGTCTGACACCTCGGGCTGTCATCTGGCCGCGTTCTACCGTTGCTGTCCTCGTCCGGTTCCGTTGCTGTCAGCGCTGCTGTCAACAGCCACGCCAGCGCGCTTCTGCCCCGAAGGGGCAAGGGTTACGGAAGTCCGGCAGGCGGCTGCCGAACCGTCAGATAATGCGGGAGTTAGCCTTTGGTTTATCGCAGGGGCGGGCCGGTGGGCTGATCGAATGCGGTCGGAAGGAGCAGCCTCGGATGAGCACGATGCACGCCGTGAGAGCTCACACCAGGGGCGGGCCGGAGCAACTCGTGTACGAGGAGGCACCACGGCCCGAGCCGGGGCCTGGTGAGGTGTTGGTGGCCGTCAAGGCCGCTTCCATGACACCCACCGAGCTCACCTGGTCGGCAACCTGGACGCACAGCTTGGGCGGGTCAGGACCTGAGCGCACCCCGATCATCCCGTCGCATGAGTTCTCCGGAGTCGTCGCGGCGTCCGGGGCGGGGGTGGAGAGCCCCGCCGTGGGGGAGGCCGTCTACGGCTTGATCCCTTTCACCCGCGATGGCGCGGCGGCCGAGTACATCGCCCTGCCCGCGGCCGTCCTGGCGGCCAAACCCGCCAGCGTTGACCACGACCACGCCGCAGCGCTCCCATTGGCTGCGTTGAGTGCCTGGCAGGCACTGGTGGATCACGCTGACCTGCAGGCCGGCCAGCAGGTGCTGGTGCAGGGCGGCGCCGGCGGCGTGGGGATCTTCGTGGTGCAGCTTGCGGCCGGTCTCGGTGCTCGCGTGAGCGCCACGGCGGCGGCGGCCGACCTGGAATTCGTCAAGGGTCTGGGTGCCGAGCAGGTTATCGATTATGCGCACGACCGCTTCGAGGATCACGTTCGCGACGTGGACGTGGTTGTTGATCTTGTTGGAGGAGCCACGCAGTCGCGGTCCTGGTCGGTCCTGAAACCGGGCGGTGTCCTGGTCACCCTCGTCACCCCACCCGACCAGCAGGAAGCAGCCCGGCACGGCGTTCGTGGGGTGTACTTCATCGTCGAGCCCGACCAGAACGCGTTGCGTTCCATCGCCGAGCTCGTCGATAACGGCCGGTTGAGGCCGGTGCTGGACCGCGTGCTGCCCCTCACTGAGACGCGCTCCGGTTACGAGGCGCTCGAGACGGCCAAACGCCGCGGTAAGATCGTTATCCACGTCGCCGACTAGTCACTGCCGTCGGTGCCGCTGTGGGCACGTGTGGCCCGCTGTTCGGTGACGGGGTCCGGTCGGCCCGCAGGCCCGGACTACTCGCTTACATGAGCTCTGCGCACGTCGTCCAGCGTCGTACGTCCTCGTTTGCGACCTCGGACGATCGTCCGCACCTGTCCTCTAGCGAGCGTCCTCGTTCGGGCAGGTCGCTGTCACCGTTGCTGTCGATCCTCGGTGCCAAACCACGGCCCGACCGTCAGGTACTGGCGGAGGTCGGTCGGGACCGGTCCTCGCCGGAGCACCCACTCATCACCAAGCGAAGCCACCACCAGGACGTCGTGTTCGAAACGCAGTCGGAGACCGCCGACCGACGGCTCCGTTGTGTAGCCGTGGACGAGGGAGGCGTCGAACAGGCGCTGGCCAACGAACGCGGCTAGCCCTGCATTCCGCACGTGGATGATCGTGGGTGGATTTCGGCGCGGCGGGTTGGTCGTGAGGGTGGCCGGTGGCAGCGTGCCGGGCTGTGAGACA